>JAHECH010000214.1 GCA_024641835.1 Deltaproteobacteria bacterium | reverse complement strand
GCAATCCTCGCAGAGTCGCACGGCGTTGCTGCATATATCAGGGCATCCGGTTTAGGCATATCACCGGACAGCGCCACTCCGATCCCGGTTTTGTTAATAGTACATATGTGGTCGGGTACGTATTTCTGCGCGATATCAACATAGCCCTTCACGCCGATCTCCAGAGAAGCAAGACGAGGGGCCAAGCTGTCCAAACAGATCGGCACCGCTCCAAATGCATAAATCAACTCCGGTGGGAAAGGCGGGCCGTGCAAGATCAGGGGAAGTCCTTTGCTATGGGCCTCGTACACGCTCTGCCAGTACAGCCTTTGTACCTCAAACATCCACTTTCGATCGGGATATTTTTTAGCAGCCCGATCCACGATCTGGTTGAGTGTACTGTATATGTATTGAAAAACATCCCTTCCTTTATTCACTCGATCACCTCGCGGATCATTTCCATGAACGCTTCTACCCTTGTGGCAATCTGTGATTTATTGGTGATTATGTGTTCTCTTTGGAGCCCAAGAACGGGGATATTTGCTTCTTTAAGCTTTCTTTCCAGGAATAGCGCTTCCCCTCCCCAGAGGTCACAGAATTGCATTTTTTGGTAGATGATCCCATCCACGTTGAACCTTTGGACCATATCCTTTATAAAATTGAACAAAGACATGTGTTGATCCATCATCCGAGGGCAGATCGCGCGGTTGAGATACGATTTGGCAAGGGAAAACATGACATCCCCTTTCATATCTACCGGCTCCAAGAAATATCTGCTTCCAAAACAAAGGGCATCAGTGACTACGAGGGCCCCTTGATCTTCGACGATCTTTATGAAATTAGGGTCGTCAAGGGCGCTGCCTATGACCATGAGTCTGGCCCGGTAATCGCTCCCAAGCGCTCTGTCTCTTATCTTCGCCAAAGTTTTGCTCAAGAGCTCATTAAAGCGGTCCCTGGGCATGGACATGCCAGCCAATACCACACTTTGGCTTTGAACCCCGGTGATGGGTGGACGATCCCTCCTTCGCAATTCATAGAGTTCTCTTAGAAGTCTCCTGGTTTCATTGTAAGTCCTGATTGCCTTTTGCAGGCTCTCTCTGGTGATTGAAATAGCGGAGAATTTCTCCAGCATCTCTATCAGATCGGCCAACTCTTTCTGATACCAAGAAATTGCAGAGTCACTGTTTTTACGCGGCACTGTTAGGAAATGCGCAAAGGAGGGCCCAGCTATAAATCTCCAGTTATCGTAAAGCCCTTGAGCCTGCCCGCAGCTGTCAGAACCCACCAATCCATCAAGAAAGTCATATGTTCCGTCCAGCGCAAACTCCAAGCACGAACGGGCAAAACTGCAGCTAAAGTTGGACATCCAGAGATCTCCATGAATACTTTTGGTACAGCCAGTTGCTCGAATGCGATACGGGAGCATGCCAGCAGCATGGATGATTTCCTCCGGCACGTAGCAGCAGAGAAATCCAATAACTTTCTTGCCCTGCTCCTTCCAGGCTCGAATTGCTGGATTGAAAGGAGTAAATACGATTTCACGCAGTTCTTCCAACATCGTTCCTCGGCTCACAACGGGCTCATTTCATCCTGCCGCCAGCATCCTCATCTTCGGCGTGAAAACACCCCTGAACCTCCCTTTCGAAATGATGTTATAGGGAGCACTGATCACGTCGATCGGTTTTCTATAAGGAAACCGCGCCGATTCACTTGTTTTCCTAAGAATCGGCAGACCGTCATCCACATTGACGGAAGTCGCCCGCATTCCTGTTGATTCTCTCTTCATCGCTGCCATAGAACCGTTTCATACCCAGCACAATCCAACCGGGATAAACGCATTCTTCCCCCAGCCTCCCGACCATAACACGATCCAACTCAACAACTTCGCACTCCGGAACCGAACGACACAGCGCCATTCTCACTCTGGTCGAGTATCCTAATAGGAAACCTTTGTCAAGGAAAAAGTGCCGGAGACAGAACTCGTGGACGTTGAATCATCTCTGCGACCTTTCACCTCACCTCTGACAGGAAGCCGATTGTTGGGCTAAAACCTTCTTTTCTAAAGGGAGTTGACAAGCCAATTCAGTCCTCTATACTGAGGCACCAGGATATCCATCGATTCTCCGATGATTTCCCAGGAGGAAACCCATGAAGGTGACGACGATACTCGGAAGCCCAAGAAAAAAGGGAAATACAGCCACAGTGCTTGGCTGCTTTGAGGAAGATATTGTCAGACGAGGCCATGAGGTACATAGGATCAATATCGTTGAATCCGACGTAAAAGGATGTTTAGGATGCCGTGCATGTGACAACGCAATCGATTACCCCGGTTGCGTACAGAAGGACGATGCCATGGCTATTTTTGACCGCATGATCGAGGCAGAAGCAGTGGTGTATGCTTCTCCTCTATTTTGCTGGGGTTTCACCTCCCAAATGAAAGCGTTGATTGACCGGCACTTTTGCTTAGTGAAAAATTACTTCACTCCGGAACATAAATCATTCCTTGAGAATAAAGCGACAGCACTTCTCGTCACATGCACGGGGCCGATAAAGAATAATGCGGATCTCATCCAGGTGCTCTTTGACAGATTAAATAGGTTCGTTAAATGCAACATGGTTGGCAAATATATAGTTCCATTTTGTACCAAGCCCGACGCTCTCGGCAGTGAAGCGAGAGAAACAGCAAAGAAAATGGCTGAGGATATTTTACACCCTTAGCGGAAGCTTGCCCTGCTGGGTAAAACGTTCATTCTTGTAGAGTTCTTGGCCCAGTTAAGTCATCTTCCGCAAAGATATTAGGCCATACCTACAGGTCTGAAATAATCTATATCCCGGATATCACCTTTGGGTAATTCGGCAAAGACCGCTTCCAGTCGCATGCCGACTCTGATCTGTTTAAAGTCAACCTCGCCCAGTCTGTGAACGAGTCCGGTATCAGCACCGTCCAACTTGATGACACCGATGGCGAACGGACTGTCCCATCGGAATATGGGGCTCTGTTGATAAACTATGGTATAGGTTTCCAGAACTCCTCTTTTGCTCACTTCGACCCACTTGCCCATATCCTCATAGCATTCGAGACACACGGATCTGGCAGGTACGTACACTCGGCCGCAGGTGGAGCACTCAGTCCCCATGATCTTCTGCTGGTCTCTAAGATAAAGCAAGAATTTGCTTCGAACAGGTCCAGCCGAAGAGGTATACCTCCAGTTCCTAGGTCTTTCGTTGCTGGTCAGGATATCTATCCCTTTTAATGGATCGCCCATTTCAGCCTCCTATGGCTCAATGATTCGAAAATATTCAATGTCGCTCATTCTGCCTCTTCGTTCCTCTCTGGGCTTCCACACAGCCTTCACTCTTAACCCCGCCTTCAGAACTTCGGGGTCCACCAACTCCAGGTGATGGACCAGCACCGTCCAGGGGTCGCCCCCGTCCAACCTGATGAAGGCACATGGGTTTGGCCTCCCTATGATTCTCGCCGTCGGGCGATCGACCTCCCTTTCGGTTGCCAGGATAACCGAGATGACCGTGCCCGTGTCATTCAATATCTGCCAGTCCTCATCTCTTTCACCCACGCTGATTCGGCAGAAGCCGCAAACAGGTCTTGGAGGGAATATGACGCGTCGGCAATTTGGACATCTGAGGGCGAGTATTCTAGCCTCTTCCCTTAGTGCTGCGAAAAATTTGCTTAGCCGCAAACCGCAAGATTCTTCAAAAGGTAGATTTACTATCCTATCAACCACCACATATCCTTCATCTAAAGCGCGCTGGTAAGTCGCCATTTCGTTTTGATATTTTTTGCGTGCGATAGCCATAGACGCCCTCGCATATTCCCGGTATTTTTCATTCGTTATATCGTCGCATTCTTTCTCGTTTTCCGTCAGATGAACCAAGGCTCTTTCAATGTTAACCGCCCATTCGGGTCGTCCGATCTTTCCGTTCATTACACAGTCTCCCCTTCTCCTCTATGAGAGTGATTTCGAGAACAATGCTGCTGCCGAATAGCTGTCTCCACCCGCTGTTACCGCCATCGCGGTTCTTACGTTTTCTACCTGCCTTTCTCCTCCCTCATTCCTCACCTGTATCGCAGCCTCTGCCATACGCTGCATAGCGGAAGCGCCGATGGCATTCGTGGAGACCACCCCGCCCGAGGGGTTGACCGGTATATCCCCGTTCAGTGCCGTCGCTCCTTGTTCGATCAATTTTCCCGCCCGGTTCTTTTCACAAAGGTGCATTCGTTCATACCATTCTGCTTCATGCCAGGTCGACATATTGTAAACTTCAATCACATCGATCTCCTTTCGCGGGTTGCTAATGCCGCATTTCTTGTACAGCTTGGCACTCGCTTGTTCCACACCAAAAGCCCATAGAGGTCCGAGCTCGCTCTTCGCCAGCTTGTCCCCCAAGTGCCCCAATGGTGGCTGGATACCCCCGTGAATCGTGACCCAATCCGCCACCCATGCCGGATTGGGGCAAAATTTCTCAGCATATTTCTCGGGAGCCACGATCACTGCACAGGCACCGACTGAAGTAGGGCACATGTGGAGAAGCCTCAAAGGAGGGATGAGATAGCGAGATGTCATTACCTCTTCGACGCTAAGTTTCTTTCGCAGGTGCGCATAAGGATTTCGACTGGCATTTTCCGACTCCTGCACCCGGAGTAAGGCGATATGATCCTCTGTAACAGACCCGCGTTCCAACAGATCCGTAGCCAACTCAGACATTGCGGGCCCCGCTCCCCGGGCGCCGTTGGTGATGTCAAAGAAGGTATCCTCCGTAATACTTCTCAAAGAAGCATCGCTGCTCCCTTCGTCTTGTTTCTCGTAAGCCACTCCCAAAACGGCTCGAAACAGGCCTGACGCTGCATGATCAAAAGCGGTTGTACAGACTGCGCCGCCCGTAGAGCCACCTGTTTGAATCTTCATGCCCGACTTGAGGTAGGCTCCACTGCCCTCGGTTAACCACATATCGACCTGGTAATTCCCTTCGAATAACTCCATATTCCCTACGAAAACAGCATCAATATCCTTGACGGTCATATTGGCGTTTTCCAAAGCTCGCTTTACCGCTAAGCGCACCAAGTCAACCTGACTGACCTCGGGGCATTTGCTCTTGAATTCGGTCTGTCCTACACCGATGACGGCGATCCTCTCAGGCATCCGTACCCCTCCTCCTCATTTCCTCAAAACAGCAACACCATGCGCCTGGCCGCTCTGTCCGTAGAATCCGTGAGCCAAAGCCGTCTTGGCATGTGGAATCTGCCTCCTCCCCGCTTCACCCCTAAGCTGGAGAAACGCTTCTACGACTCGTACCAACCCAGATACTCCTGAAGGGTTTCCGCACAAAACTCCACCCGATGGATTGATAGGCATAGGGCCGTCAGTTCCCGTTGCGCCTTTCCCCACAAGCCTTCCTGCTTGCCCCCGCCCACAAAGCCCAAGTCCTTCCATCCAGAGAAGCTCCTGATAGGAATACTCCTCCGATATCTCAGCCACATGAATCTCTTTTGAAGGATTTTTTATCCCGGCCATTTCATAGGCCTTTCCGGCGGCGATTTCCAACGACAGGCAATCGGAGAGGTCCCTGTCCCCCGGATTATGAGCATCGTAGCAATTCGCCACGCCTGCAATCCATACCGGCTTGTGCGTGAGCAATTTCGCTGTCTCTTCCTTGGCCACGATCACGGCACAAGCACCATCAGATACGGGCTTGCAGTCAAGACGTTTGATGGGAGACGAAAGCATTTCCGACTCAAGTACCTCGCTTACGGTCAGTTCCATAGGCTCCTGAGCGTACGGATTGAGCGAGCCATTCTTCCTGTTCTTGACGACCACTTGGGCGCACTCTTCTTCACTGATCCCGTACTTGTACATGTAGCGATTCGCTTGCATCGCGGCAGCTACAAGGAAGTCGATCCCCAAAGGTGCCAGGTAAATGGGGTCAAAAGCCGCGTTTTCGATCACGGATCTTACAGTCTCGGATTCCTTGCGATAAGCAACAATCAAGATCACATCGTGCTTGCCGGATAGAATGCTTACGAAAGCGTGGTACAAAGCAAAAGTGCCGTCCCCCGCCACTTTGGTAACGTCCATTCCCAGCGCCCCCATCTCCAAATGAAAAAGACAGTCCGAAATCGTCCGGCCCTGCCAGAAATCTTCTGAACAAGAAATAATCTTATCGATGAATGGCTCCCTACCTTTCCTCTCTTGGGCCTCGAACTTGAGCCCGGTGTCCGTCAGTACCTTATGCACGACCTCCCAAATCATTTCCCCGTACGAGACGTCTTTGCGGGACGACTGAAACCTTGTTTGCGCCGCTGCCACAATGCCTACCCGATAGCTCATGCTGTCAACTCCATTTCCGCTCCGCTTCCAAAGAACGCCTTTTTTGAGCGAGCTTAATCGATTGGATCGCTCTTTTTCTTATCCAGGTCTTCCCTGCTGACTCTGCTCCTTCTCTTTCTTGACACGATCTCACTCACTTCATCCGGGTCTCCAAAATAGATACAGTGAGCCAGGCACACGTTGTCTGCGCACGCGGGTATAAGCCCTTTATCCACTCTGTGATGGCACAGGTTACACTTCTGTGCCAGGGAATTCGTTGTATCGAATGCTATGGCATCGTAAGGACAGGCCGGGATACAAGACCCGCATCCGCTGCATTTCGCATAATCCATCACCACGATGCCGTCTTCTCGCTTGCTGATCGCTTCCTCGGGACAAGCCTCGCGGCAGGGGGGTTCATCGCAGTGTCTGCACACATTCACTTGAAAGACAAAATCCAGCTTTCCGCCGGTTTTCCTGAATCCATCATCCGATACAGAGATCAATTTGACGCCGTCAATCACATTCATTTCCTGTTTACAGGCGATTTCACAGGTTTTACAGCCCCAGCATGCTTCATGATCGATGAGGAGTGCGAGTTTTTTCACAGGCGGTCTCCATTGTTCTTTTCAGGATATATTCTGCATAGAAGGGTTCTGATGTGAGTAGCGCCCATCGCGGGATCACAGGTTTTATAGGCGTTATCTGTTAAGATGTTGATGTTTGACTCATCCCACCCATGTCCCGGGTCCCTCTTCTCCGGAAACCACCAGGCATGTTCCGCGCTGACAACCCTCGGATCTATTCCATCAAAAAGCCTGGCCCGCTGCCTAACCTTACCTCGGGCAGACTCAATGATCACCCAATCCCCTTCCTTGATCCCCTCTTTCTTGGCTGTTTCCGGGTGGATCTCAACAATCGGATCCCGG
>JAHECH010000213.1:4997-7255 GCA_024641835.1 Deltaproteobacteria bacterium | reverse complement strand
CCTATGACAGCTCGCAAAGCAAAAACCCTCTCTCTGATCATGGTTGCCTGGCTGTGCCTCGTCGCTTCCCCGTCTATATCCGCGGACAGGGTTCAAAAAGACCTGGAAAAAGGGAAAAAACAGTCGATCGTCATCAAGTCAAACAGTCTGGAAGTGGACAACAAGAAAAGACTCGTGACCTTTACAGGCAATGTGGATGCGAGGCGGGGTGACCTTATCATTAACTGCGAGAAGATGTTCGTGTATTATTCGGGAACCATGACAGACGACCGTTCTCAGAAAAGCGACCTCAAAATGGAAAAAATTGTCGCCAAGGGAGGGGTGAGAATAAGCCGGCCGACTGGTGGCTTGGCCACAGCAGAAGAGGCTGTCTATTACCAGCAGGATGAAAAAGTGATCCTCACTGGCAACCCCACGGTGAAGCAGGGGGAAGATGTTGTGGAAGGATCCACGATTACACTTTATTTGAGGGAAGACCGAAGCATTGTTGAGGGATCTGACGGCAAACAGGTAAAGGCCGTCATATCCTCGGGAATGGACAGAAGGTGATTGATTTGACCAGCCATCGAGAGGATCTGGAGGCCAAGGGGCTAGTTAAGATATACTCGGGGAAGAAGGTTGTTGACGGGATTGACTTGACCCTGAATCGTCATGAGATTATCGGGCTTCTGGGGCCGAACGGGGCAGGGAAAACGACGACCTTCTATATGATCATAGGTCTTACCAGGCTGGACCAAGGGAAGGTGTACCTGGACGGGCAGGACATCAGCAAGGACCCTGTGTACATCAGGGCGCGAAAAGGCATCACCTACTTGTCGCAGGAGCCTTCGGTCTTTCGAAAGCTCACAGTGGAAGAGAACCTCCTCGCCATTCTGGAGAGTCTGAATATCCCAGAGCGCGAGCTGAAACTGAGGCTTGAGGGTTTGTTGGCTGAGCTCAATATCAGCCATCTCGCAAAACAAAAGGCCTCCTCCCTATCGGGAGGGGAAAGACGCCGGCTCGAAATCACCAGGGCCCTTGTGACCGAGCCGAGGTTCATGTTGCTCGATGAACCCTTTGCAGGCATCGACCCTCTGGCTCTCAATGATATCAACCAAATCATCAGGCAATTAAGGGAACGGGGAATCGGTATTGTCATTTCAGACCACAATGTGAGAGAGACGTTGAAAGTGTGTGACTCTGCATATATTATTAGTCATGGGAAGGTTGTAGAATATGGCACCCCTGAAGAGATTTTGCAGAGTAAAATAGCCCGGACCTGTTATCTGGGTGAAGAGTTCTCTTTGTGATCATCGCACCTTGTCTGGAGAGCATCCCCGATTACAAGCGAAACGCGTAACAACACGAGAATAGAGAATTATGGCTTTACAATTGAAACAATCCCTCAGCCTGGCCCAGCAACTCATCATGACCCCGCAGTTGCAGCAGGCGATCAAGCTCCTTCAGCTTTCGAGGCTTGAGCTCCTGGAGACGATCCACACAGAGCTCGAAACGAATCCTGTACTGGAGGAACATTCTTCAGATGAGGGATTGGGCGAGAAGACCCTGGAATCCGGAGATGACGCGGTAGCTCCTTCCCAAGAACCTTCACCCAAGGAGGACGGGAGGGACTCCATGGACTGGGAGACTTACATCTCTGAATACAACACGGGTTGGGCTGATTCCCCTTATGAACCAAAGGACACCCCCTCTTTTGAAAGCGTCATCTCCAGCAAAACCAATCTCTCTTCCCATCTCACATGGCAACTGCATCTAAGCCATATCTCCGATACTCAGAAAGAAATCGGCATCAATATCATCGGTAATCTTGGCGAAGACGGCTACCTCACGGTGTCTGCCGAAGAGATCGCCCAAACCACAGGCTATCCTTTAGATCAGGTACTTGAAACCCTTTATATGATCCAGAATTTCGACCCTGTGGGAGTGGCTGCCAGGGACACTAGGGAATGCCTGTTGATCCAGGCCAGGTTTCAGGGTCTTGGGGGAACCGTGCTTGAGAAGATCATTCTGGACCATATGGATAAACTCGAGAACAAGAGGTATGACCTCATTGCCAAGAATCTCTCCATCCCTCTGAACGATGTCCAGGCCGCGGTTGCGGTGATCACAAGCTTCGAGCCAAAACCCGGTAGACAATACAGTGATGAGGAAACGATCTATATAAGCCCCGACATTTATGTCGTCAAATTGGGGGATGATTATGAAGTCGTCCTCAATGAAGATGGGCTCCCAAAATTGAGAATCAATTCCTACTACCG
>JAHECH010000213.1:0-4987 GCA_024641835.1 Deltaproteobacteria bacterium | reverse complement strand
CTTCAGCAGGAAAGACCCCATGGAGAATGGGACCCGACAGTATATTCACGATAAACTCAAGTCTGCCGCATGGCTCATCAAGAGCATTCACCAACGCCAGAGGACCATCTACAAGGTTACCTCTAGCATTGTCCGCTTTCAGAGAGGTTTCTTGGACAAAGGGATCGCTCATCTCAAACCCCTTGTTCTTCGTGACGTCGCGGAAGATATCCAGATGCATGAATCCACCATCAGCAGGGTCACCACGAACAAGTATGTCGACACCCCCCAGGGTCTTCTTGAATTGAAGTTTTTCTTTAACAGTGCCATCCAGTGCCTTGACGGCGACCCCGTATCCTCCGAAAGCGTTAAGGAACACCTCAGGAATATCATCAAGTCTGAGAACAGGGCGAGACCTTACAGCGACCAGGAAATCGCCGAGATGTTGAAACAGCACAACATCAACGTGGCCAGGCGAACTGTGGCCAAGTACAGAGAGACTTTAGGAATTCTGCCATCAAGAAAGAGAAAAAAGCCCTACTGAAATCACCCCGTTTGACTTTTCCACTTTTGTCTGCTAAAGATTTTGTTCCTTCCGGGAGGTAACGCTCATGGAGATTACGGTCACATTCAGACGCATGGAGCCAGCGGAAAGTCTCAGGCTTTATGCCGTGGAAAAACTATCCAAGATTAAGAAATATCTGGATTCCCCTTTTGAAGCCCACGTCGTTCTCGAGGTGGAGAAATTCAGGCATATGGCGGATGTCACCCTGAGCGTGGACGGCATGTGGATTAAGGCGATAGAAGAGACGGCCGACATGTATTCGGCCATTGATCAGGTGATGGATAAAATTGAAAAGCAGGTCAAGAGGCACCTCTCAAAGATCAAAAACAGGAGAGGTGAAAACATGAAAGGGGGAGAGATTCTTGAAGGTGGTCCGGCCGCTCAGGCTCCACTTCCGTTATCAGAGGAGCCCGTCATTACGGTGGAAAAACTGGTTGCAAAGCCTATGGACCCAGAAGAGGCGGCTATGCAGCTTTCCGTATATAATCAGGATTTCCTGGTTTTCAGGAACTCCCGCTCAAGGGAGATCAATGTCATCTACAGGCGCAGAGACGGCAACCTCGGGTTGATTGAGCCGGCGAGCTAAGGGACTGCTTTTCCCGGTATCATTCGGAAGATCATGAAACTCTCGGAACTCCTAGACGAAGACAGCGTCATCCCTGACCTGAAGGCCGCGGATAAAACCGGTGTCCTGGAAGAACTGGCCGAGGCCCTGAGGAAACACCACCCGTCCCTGGATAAGAGCGCCTTGGTCAAGGTCTTGATGGAAAGAGAACGCCTCGGCAGCACAGGGATAGGCGATGGGATAGCGATACCTCATGGTAAGTTTCACGGCGTGGCTCAGCCCATCATCTCTTTTGGCAGGAGCCGCAAGGGCTTGGACTTTGAGTCCGTGGACGGTGAACTGGCGTATCTCTTTTTTCTCCTGGTGGCGCCTGAGAACTCCGCCAGTGTCCACCTGAAAGCTTTGGCCAGGATCGCGAAGATCCTGAAGAACAGCACCTATCGCAAAACGTTAATGGAGGCTCCTGGCAAGAAACAGCTCTATCAGGCGATTATCCTTGATGATGAGGAATTTTAAGAAAAAGCTGGACTGGCATCATGGTAGGCTTGCTCATTGTGACTCATTGTAACCTCTGCAAAGAATTGCTCAACGCTGCGGAGTTTATCGTTGGGAAGGTCGACGGAGCAGATACGGTCTCCATTACCGAAACTTCCGGCAGCGAGGTGATCAGAAAAAAGATCGAGGACAAAGTGAAAGGCCTCGACACTGGCGATGGGGTGATTATTCTCACAGACATGTTCGGAGGGACCCCGTCCAATATCAGCCTCTCCTTCCTCAAGGAGAACAAGGTCGAAGTCTTGACCGGAGTGAATCTGCCCATGATCATCGCCATCATCCAAAACCGCTCCTCTCTGAAGTTGACCACCCTCGCTGAAAAGGCTCATGAAGCAGGAAAGGGAGGCATCTCTCTCGCCAGCAAGTTGCTGGAGTCGGCATGATCTCTCTGTTAAGAATGGCACCGGAGAACGTGGAACTCTACTTGGAGAGAATCTACGAGATAGAAACCCTTTCTTTTCCAGCGCCGTGGTCCATCAATGCCTTCAGGCAGGAGGTAAAGAATCCTGTCTCCCACCTCTTGGGATTGCTCGTGAGTGGGACCCTTCATGGATATGTCTGCTTCTGGCTCTTTGACGGCGAGATTCAGCTGGTGAACATTGCCGTTCATCCGAAGGCAAGAGGCCGGGGTTTGGGCAATTACCTTCTCACCAAGATGCTTGAGTTCGCCGCTTCCAGAAGCACGCAGGCTATCTGGCTGGAGGTCAGGCGGTCGAACAGGACGGCCAGAAGGCTCTATGAGAAGTTTGGCTTCGTGGAGGTGGGGAGAAGGAGGAAGTATTACACCGACAACAACGAGGATGCTGTTGTCATGTCTCTGAACCTGGCGGAAAAATCTCCTGATGAAGGGCCTCACAAAGAAAAACCTGCTCAAGCCTGGAATGTGCCAGCACCCTCCCCCACAAACTCAAGAGACTCATTCTGAGAAATCACGGGAGTTCGCCCATGGGTGATCGAAAGCCTTTCATTGCCGGTAACTGGAAGATGAACCTGAATCGAAGTGAGTCGGTGAAGCTCGTCAGAGCAATTGCTGAACGCATTTCTGATCAGCCGGGAACCGACATTCTGGTAGCCCCTCCTTTCACAGCCCTCTCGGTGGTGAAGGACGCCATAGGCAGCGCAAAGATCTACCTGGGCGCTCAGAATATGCATTGGGAGACAGGAGGTGCTTATACGGGAGAGGTCTCTCCCGCCATGCTTGTGGAGGCGGGTTGCACCCACGTCATCCTGGGACACTCTGAAAGAAGAAGCCTTTTCATGGAAACGGATGAGATGATCGATCGCAAGGCGAGAGCAGCCGTGGGCATGGGATTGATTCCCATCATCTGCATCGGCGAGACCCTGGAGCAGAGGGAGCAGGGCCGGACTTTCCAGCTGATCCGGAGTCAACTGGATCAATCCCTCAAAAACTTCAGGGAACAAAAAGCCATGCCCCTGACCACCATCCTCGCTTATGAGCCTGTCTGGGCCATAGGCACTGGCCGGACGGCAAGTCCCCAAGAGGCTCAGGAGGTCCATCAGTTCATCCGGCAATGGTTGAAGGAGCATTTTGGTTCAGGTACTGCAGAAAAGATGAGAATCCTCTATGGGGGAAGCGTGAAGCCCGATAACACCAAAGACCTGATGGCAATGCCCGATATTGACGGCGCTCTTGTGGGAGGGGCGAGCCTGAAAGCGGACACATTCATCCAGATCGCCAGGTTCCACGCAGAATAGGCGACGATTATTTTTGTTGCATCCGCTGGTTATTTTGGTAAAATTTTTGATTCTTGGGGCCTTTCGGCCAATTTTCTTCCTCCTTCAGGGGAGGATAGGTATGGGGATAGGTAAAATCGATGCAGCTTATTCTCGTGTTCTTACATATTCTCGTTTGCCTTGCCCTGATTATGATTGTGTTGTTACAGAAGGGTAAGGGCGCCAGCATGGGAGCTGCCTTCGGTGGCTCCAGCCAAACGATTTTTGGAAGCTCAGGGGCAACTCCGTTCATGCACAAGGTCACTGTGGCAGCGGCCATTGTGTTCATGGTCACCTCCCTCAGCCTTGCTTTCTTCTTTGGGAGAACCACAACATCGTCAGTGATGAAAGGGGTTACGCCGACCCAGGCCCCTGTGTCGCAGCAGGCGGGAACGCCCTCTCCTCCTCCTGCCGGCGGCCAGCAGAAGTAGATATCGTGCGGAAGTGGTGGAATTTGGTAGACACGCTATCTTGAGGGGGTAGTGGGCAAAACCCGTGCGGGTTCAAGTCCCGCCTTCCGCACCACTAAGCTTTGTAATCTCAATAAGTTATCTTGTGGCAAACCAGCGATTCAGGGGGTCAAATGGGGGTCAGAGAACTAGGCCCCCTTTTCTTTCGAAACCTGCCGAATATCCTCTTGCGCAAATTTTACGCAATTCCTGCAAAACAGTTCATATTCCTTCACGTTAGCAAGACTGATATCTCCAAAAAGCCGCTGAAATAAACGGGGATCATCCTTGATTTCGACAGACTTTTCATAAAGGTCGGCAAAGCTACTTAGCCAGGGATACACTTTCTTCTTGTAAATGAACTCAACCACCTTTTTGCCAATGAGTTTTACAGGCCCGACGAAGTCAGGTTTCAGGAAAGCCTCAGATTCATCAATTGCAATGTCAACAACGCTTTTCACAATCCTCCTTTTTGGCTTCATAATTCTTGATTTCAACATCTCAAGCGACCTAATATAATCTTTTTTCAATTCCAACTTGTCCTTTATCAGATCAGCCTCTACGAACCTTTCCTGAAACTTGGAAAAAGATTCCCGCAAATCCTCGAACTCTTTCCTAAGTTTCACCATCTCGACGGGTATGTCCTCCAAGGTTTTGCACCTCTGGATGAGTATCGCACTTAATGGTGGTAGGTAATAGATCCATGAGTCATTGAGCCTTAGGAGATCGGCTATTTCTTCGTTTCTGTATTCCTTTAATTTTTCATAAAACAATCTTATGAAATTCTCACTTGGCCTTGATAGTAGAGCCACAAAGGGTTGCATGAATATGGAGTCGCTGAATTCGACCATTCCCTTTCTTGCATAGGCGACATAGGTCTCAACCTCTTTGTAGAATTTATAAACCCAGCCCAAGTCCAGCCCGCGTCTGTCCTCTACTTTCACCCGTTTTTCGATTACTGGCCATGCTGTTATTGCCATCTTCCAGTAAACTGGATCACAAAAAGATCCGGTCTCGGCAAAACTGGTCAGATAAGCTAATTCATGACTCTCCTTTTCACTCAGATTTGCGGCTCCAACCCCGATTGATTTCAGCAAATACCCTTCATTCCATTGCATGGAGAAAACAATGTCGCCGAAG
>JAHECH010000212.1 GCA_024641835.1 Deltaproteobacteria bacterium | reverse complement strand
AGACGTCACGATGCTTGCCTTTGCCGGAGATGGAGGTGCTGCGGACGTAGGATTCCAGTCCCTCTCTGGTGCAGCGGAGAGGGGTGAGCAGATGATATTCATCTGCTTGGATAACGAGGGTTACATGAATACGGGTGTCCAGAGGTCCGGGACCACCCCGTACGGAGCGTGGACCTCGACGACTCCTGTCGGAACGGTATTGAGGGGCAAAACAAGGGATGCCAAACCCATGCCTCTCCTCATGGTCATGCACCACTGTGAATATGTAGCCACAGCCTCCCTCGCCTTCATGGAGGATTACTATGCCAAATTGGACAAGGCAGTGAAGTATTCCAAGAAGGGCATGGTCTATATCCATGTCTTTTCCCCCTGCCCCACAGGTTGGCGGTTCTCCCCTAGCAGCCTGATCGAAGTGTCGCGAAAAGCGGTGCAAACCAATATGGTTCCACTCTGGGAATACATCAATGATGAGGGCCTGATCCGCTTCACCCATCCTGTTGACGATCCCTTGCCTCTGGATGCGTATCTCACTCTCGTAGGGAAATACCGCCACCTGAGCGAGGAACAGATCGCGCATATCCAGCGGACGGTGAACAATCAGATAAAGATCTTAAGGAGTTTTACTGGGGAAAGGCCTGAAATCAAGGCCACGGAAGTGGCGGCAAGGCTATCGGAAACGAAGAAGGAAAGCCCCACGGTCAATGCGTAGCACGGCTGCCGGTTACTGATGAATGAAAAACCTTAGTCTCTAACCTATTTCAGGACCAAAGCATCTTATGCCCTCGTCCCCTCAAGTTTTGACCTTGATTCTTGCATATCAAAGTTGAGCTGATTTGGGGAGCGAGGGCTTTTTTTGTATGAACGGGATCCCAAAAAGGAGGAGGACCGATGAATATTTCACGGCTGTCGATCAGCCAGATCACCACCAACAACTGGGGCTTTGAAGAGGCTGTCAGGAACTACGCATCCCGGGGTATCACGAACATGGGTGTCTGGGTCGACAAGATTGCTCATCTGAAGAATTCTGAAGTGAAAAGGATCCTGAATGATCGCGGGATGACGGCCTTCAATCTGTGTTTCGCCGGCCTGTTTACCGGCGACACACGAGAGAAGCGGGACACGGCTGTTGAAACGACGAAGAAAACCCTTGAAGTCGCCAAAGAGATCGACGCGGGATTCCTCCTTATCGTGTCTGGACCGACCTTGCCTCGACGTCTTGAGGAGTCAAGGGATCATGTGCGAAAGGCTCTTGAGACCCTTGTCCCATTTGCCGAAAACATCGGCGCCAAGATGGCCCTCGAAGCCATTCATCCCATCGATATCAGCCGCTGGTGCGTCATTGTGACGATGGCTCAGGCTCTGGGCATCGTGAGGGAATTCTCCTCCCCGAGCCTGGGAGTGCTCCTGGATTTGTACAACATCTGGTGGGAGCCTGGCATCGAGGAAATCATTGGAGACCTGAAAAAGGATTTGCTGGGCGTTCATGTCGCCGACTGGAATCCTGAAACACTCAAGGTGGACAGCAGGCTTCTACCTGGACAGGGGGTGATCCCTCTTGAAAGACTGATCAAAAAGGTAGAAATGTCGGGGTATCGAGGCTGCTATGATGTTGAAATCTTCAACGAGAAGATCTGGTCAGATAATTATGACCGGGTACTGGCAGATATTGTCAACTGGTTCAAAGGACTGGAGATGAAGTCATGATAGAACACGATGCAGATATCATCATTATTGGGGCCGGCCACAATAGTCTTACCGCAGCACTTTATCTTCAACAGGCAGGGTTGAAGGTTCTCCTCATTGAGCGCTCAGAGACCCCCGGAGGAGCGGCTAAGTCAGGAGAGATACTTGAACCGGGCTTTACGCATGACCGTTTCGCCACGAATATCGGCCTGTTCATGGGCTCCAGGGTCTACGCAGACTTTAAAGATGAACTCCACGGCAACGGCTTCGATGTGGTTGCAGGCAAACAGCCTTTTTCCAGCGTCTTTCCTGACGGGAAATGTATTCGGGTGTATACTGACCCAGAAAAAACCCGCCTAGAGTTCGAGCGATATTCTCCCAATGACGCTCGAGCCTGGGGCGACCTGATTTCCTATTTTGGGAAGGTGGCGCCCTACCTTTTTCCCTTTCTTCAGGTGCCCATGCCATCATACAAGGCAGCGAAACAACTCTGGAAGATGTATCGAAAATTGGGCTACGGTGAGGTTTCAGAGCTTATTCGGGTTTTGATCATGTCGCCCAGGTCTTTTCTGGATGAACGTTTCGAGACCCCTGAGGCAAAAGCTCTATTGTCCCCTTGGGCTTTTCATCTAGGCCTCGGCCCTGACTGTGCGGGCGGGGCAACCTTCTCATTCCTGGAATCAGCCGCCGATCACTTGAACGGCATGGCCCTTTCGAAAGGGGGAGTCGCTAACCTGATCAATGCTTTGGTGAAGGCGGTGAAGGATCGGGGAGGGCAGTTCCTTTTGGCGCAGCCTGTGGATGAAATTGTTGTCAAAGGCGGAAAGGCCGTTGGCGTCAAGACGAAAGATGGCAGATCTTTTGTTTCCAAAAAAGGCGTGGTCGCCTGTGTCACCCCAAATCAGTTCATCAGGCTCGTCGATGAAAAGGAGCTCCCTGGAGACTTCCTGATCAAGTCGAAGAACTATACATTCGGCCCTGGAACGTTGATGATTCATCTTACCCTTGATGAACCGCTGAAATGGCAGGCTGCGGAGGACCTGAGCGATTCCGCTTATGTTCACATTGCACCTTACATGTCGGACATTGCGGCCACGTACGCACAGGTGGTGGAGGGGTATCTACCCAGCAGCCCTCTTCTTGTCATGGCCCAGCAGTCCCGTATCGACCCCAGCAGGGCTCCCCAGGGCAAGCATGTCTTGTGGGTCCAGGTCCGCGCTTTCCCCAGCCAGCCTAAAGCGGATTCCCTGGATCAAATCAAGGTTGGAAGCTGGGATGACATGAAAAAAGCAATCTCTGACCGGATCATTGAGAAGATTTCGCTCTACGCTCCCAACATCAAGGGCATCGTCAGGAAGAGGGTTGTTTATACCCCCAAAGACCTTGAAGATGAGAACCCCAACATCGTAGGGGGCGACATGGTGGGTGGACGACACCACCTTAACCAGAATTTTCTTTTCAGACCATTCCCAGGATGGTCTAGGTACAGAACACCGATTAAGGGCCTTTATCTGACAGGCCATTCGACATGGCCGGGTGGAGGGTTAAACGCCACCTCCGGGCACCTGGCAGCCATACAGCTTTTGAAAGACATCTAGCTCGGATCTGGCACCACGAGAGGACCCGTATTCTCTCTCGCTTTTTGTTGAATTGAGTTACTCAGGATGTACCAAGTCTTTCAATTTCTAACTGTAGAAAGGGGAAAGGTATGAACGAGAAAAAAGAAGGCCTCATTAAGCGATTGGAAAAGGAATACTATGACTTCGACATCGAGCATGTCCCACAGGACCAACGAAAGCCAACGGGGGGTTTAATCCTTATCTGGTTTTGCTGGGCTTTCCAGTTTGCGACCATCATTTCAGGGGGCGTCCTGGCTTCAGGTCTCACTTTGGCCCAGTCTTTCTGGGCCATTATCGTTGGCGACATCATCTTGGGGATTTTTGCGGTGATCATGAGCAATATCGGTTTGCGAGAGGGAATAGGGTTTTCTTTGCAAACGCGGTATTCTTTCGGTCGAAAAGGCACCATGATTCCTTCTTTCCTCTCCGGATGTGTTCAACTGGGCTGGTTGTTCTTCTGCTATTGGATTTTCGCGAATGTCTTTCAGACCCTCTTTACTTTCATTAGTCCTGCCTGGGGAACAGCGGGATTCTTTATCGGAATGGGCATATGCACAATCATTACTGTGGTACCCGTAGTCTATGGATATGAGGGCCCGAAATGGGTCGCTTATGTATCGGTGTTGTTCCTCGTGATCCCAATCATTTACGTCATTTCCGTTCTCCTTGGCAGTGGGGGGGGGCTGGCTCATGTTGCAGCGAATTACAAACCAAAGCAACCGGTCTCCTTCGTATTCGGCATCACTTTGGTGATTGGTGCCTGGATCTTCGGAGCTACCACGAGTGCTGACTGGCTCAGGCTGGGCAAGTCCAAGGCAGCCCTTATAGCGCCAGCTCTCGGCCTCATCGTCGGTGAATCCCTGGTCTTGATTCTTGCCGCCGTGACTGTGGCTGCGACCATGGGGGCGACCTGGAATCCTATAGAAGCAACACTGAAAATTGGCACCGGCGCGGGCGTCGTGGTTTGTATTCTTTACCTATTTGCCATGTGGGACACACAGGCTCCTACAGCATGGTCTTCCGCTCTTCAATTCGCCAATGTATTCTGGAGACCTAAAACGTATTTTGCTATCCTTGTCAGCCTAGTGGCTCCCCTTCTTGCTATTCTCATTCAGTTCTCCGTAGGAGCCTTCAACTTCATGAACGCCTGGCTTCAGACACTCGCGAGTGTCATGCCTCCGGTGGGCGGCATCTTGGCCTGCGAATACTATATTATGAACAAGATGAAGAAATATCCTGATGTGACGACGATCAGACGCGGCGTGGGGTATTGGGCTTTTGTCACTTGGATCCTGGCCGGGTTGTTTGATGCCTGGACAACCAGCTTGTACAAGGCAGCAGGGCCGGGCGTAGGGATCAAGTATGGCATTCCAGGTGTCAACGGTTTCATTGCCGCAGTGATTATCTACTGGATCGTCACGAGCATCACAAGGAGCGGCAAGTCCGAGTCGAATCCCTACTAAATCACAAACAGTTCTGCGGCTGTTGGCCTGGCCCGGAACTGTGATAAGCCGGGGCCCGGTATACTCCGTCTGATGCACGGGTACCGGGCCCCAATATCCATTTTGTTCTCTGCCTCTCCTCCGGGCAGAGCTAAATACGATCCGCCCCCTGGATCGGTACCACCTATCCGGTCCTCCACCAGGGGTGGAGGGTTTGGTCACAACTAGAATACACCAGCCAGATGTAGCAGAGTGCTTAGCGACTTGGACCCCGATTCCTCAAGCCAGCGTAATACTCGCTGGAAGATCATCGCTGCGGCCAGAGCATCTCCCAACGACGTGTGGCGGTCATGAATCTCAATGCCTAGTTGTCCGGCCAGACTATCCAGGTCATATTTCTTTACATCGTTTCTGGGCGTATCAGCATACGGATACTTCCGATAGAACACTTCACGGCACAGGAGTGCTGTATCGACTCCGGCATTCTGCAAAGAAAACCTATAGCGGCTTCGCATCACCCTGTTCAAGAACCGGAGATCAAAACGGGCATGGTGCGCAACGATGATGTCCCCACCCAAAAAGACCAAGAAGTCATCAAGGACCTGCCCAATTGGCCGCGCCTCAGCGACCATATCGGGTACAATCCCATGAATCTTGATTGATGCAGGAGGGATGCTCTGGCCTGGGTTTACCAGCTCGTTAAAGAACTCTCCCAAGCGAATTCGGCCCTGTACAATCCTCAAGGCGCCAAGACTTATGATGCAGTCCTGCTCAAAGTTGAGACCAGTGGTCTCCAGATCCACTGCAACATAACGGTGGGATCTCGCCTCATCGGAGAGACGCAAATGATCAAGGGCGGCAAGGTTGACCCGAGCTGAGGGGCCTAGTGACCTGTTCTTAAAGAGCATTTTGAGGCACCGATTTCGTAAGCGGGCAGCGAAAAGCTTCAAGTCAAGGCCTCACGAGGAACTCTGTCAGGTATCGAGATGTCATCTGCTTCTGGAAAGCCGAAATGAGAGCAAAGCTCTCTTTGAGCATCTTGCGTTCCAGGGTATTAAGATCGGATGGGTTGATGAAATTGTCAGCCTTTTCTCCTCCCGCCCTCGCCCTGAAATGGTGCCTGACCCTGAGAAAGGTGATGAAACTGTAAACTTCGCTCAGGTCTGAGAGAAGTTCGTGATCCATCGCACCAACTTTGTCAATCTCTCTCAGTCTTTGAAGGGTGTTTGTTTCTTTTACCCCCGCGTCCAGGGCAAGGACACGGACTGCGCTGACTATGGGGATAAGTCCTCTCTTTTTCAGATTCAGTTTCTTCCTGTGCTCTCCAGATTTTTCCACCACGAATTGGCGGAAAAAGCCCAGAGGGGGCCGGTCATAGAGGCCATTTCCGGCTAGAAATCGCAAAAAAATCCGGTTGGCTATCACGGCTTCATTGAGTTTTTCGCGAAGGGTTATCAAGAAATCTGTCTCGGCGAAGATGGCACGGAAGTCGGCAAAAACGCTGAAGGTCCTCACCACCTTAGGCGCAGGCTCTTCCATCCATTCGAAGAACTTCTTTTCCCACTCTTTCTCACATTGGCACCATTCAGGATTGGAGGCCATGAAATCAGAGGGGCAGTGAGGAATTCCATACCGCACAAGACTTTCAACAACCCCTTTTGAAAAGAGGAGGAACCAATCTCTCACTTTTTGGTGATCTTCTTCCGGCACATTGGCGAAAACAAGAGCGTTGTCCTGGTCCGTGAGTATGGATTGCTCCCTGCGTCCTTCACTTCCCATAGCCATCCAGGAATAGGGTACAGGTACTCTGCCGAAGCCTTGCTTCTCCATATCCCTCTCTCCAATTCCGAGCATTCGCAGAGTGACCCGGTCATTCAGCTCAGTTCCCAGGTCCACCATTCTTTGTATGGAACTACCCCGGCGAAGAAACATCTCAAGCACTCGATCAACCTTAGGCCGGAGTGACACCAATTCATCTATAGATCTGGCTCTTTCTATCTCGCCGATGAGGCGTAGAGGCGAATTCCCGGCATGGGTTTGTAAGTCGTGTTCGCTGATCATGCCAACCAAACGCTCGCCCTCGGTCGCCGCAATGTGTCGCACGCCATGACGGCTCATTTCAACCAAAGCATCAAAGACATAGGCCTGAGAATCCACTGTGAGTACGGGCCGGCTCATGACCTCTGTCACAGGCGTATCCAACCCGAGGCCTTCGGCCAAAACCTTGACACGGAGGTCCCTGTCTGTGAGAATTCCGAGTGGAACACTATCCCCCCTCATGATCAGAATTGAACCTACTCTGGATTGGGACATCAGTTTCGCCGCAGCGCGAACCGAAGTGGTGGGGCCACACGTAACCAGGTCTGTGCTCATGAGGTCGGCTACCCGCTTCTCTACAAGGAGAACGCTCGGGTCTAAGACTTCCGCCTCGTGGCGCAACTGGGGGTCTGCTACTTGGCCCATGACCCTAAAACTTCGCGCCAAAGGGAAGCTGAAATAACGCTTAAATGCAGGT
>JAHECH010000211.1 GCA_024641835.1 Deltaproteobacteria bacterium | reverse complement strand
CTGGGCGTCAAGTACCAGGATGATTGGGTGGGACGCTATTATATCCAAGAAGGTAACTTCCTCACACTTTCAGCCGTCCCAACCCTAGCCTACAAGGTGAACGACTGGCTTTCGGTTGGGGGCGGAGTTGCTATGGTGTTCTCCAAATACAACTCCCGGGCTGCCGTCAACAACCTGGTCGGTTCCGACGGGGAGCTCAAATTCGAGGATTCGGATATTGGTGTTGGGGGCATGGTTAGCTTCCTCGTGGAACCTAAGAAAGGCACCCGTTTTGGGATCGCCTATTCGAGCCCGGTTAAATTGGACTTCAAGGATGTGCCTGAGTTCAACGGGCTCGGGCCAGGAATGAACGCAATCCTCAGAGGACTTGGTCTTATTGGCTCTGAATTGAGTGTGGAGATGACCATTCCTCAGACCGTGATGTTCAGCGTTTTCCATGAAATCAACGACAAGTGGGCAATTATGGGCAACATCGGCTGGCAGGACTGGAGCGAGTTCGGTCAGATACCCATCAGCATCAGTTCCACCACTTCGCGAAGCGTCACCCAGGACCGCAATTTCGACGACACGTGGCACTTTGCCCTTGGTGCGCACTACCGGTTCCATCCAGAGTGGCGCGTAACAGCAGGGATTGCCTATGACACATCGCCCGTATCCGATGAATACCGAACGGTGGATTTGCCGATGGACCGGACATGGCGATACTCCGCCGGCCTGATCTACGACTACAGTAAGAAAGTTACCCTGGGATTTGCTTATACATTGCTGGACGCAGGAGACGCCTCCATCAATCAAAGGCGAGGACCATTGTCAGGGACCTTGTCAGGTGGATATTCTTCCAACTATGTCCATATTATCGGCATTAGTGCTAACTATCAATTTTAACTGGTTCTGATGAGGTTATTGGAAGGCGGTTAACGGTATAAGGGTACATTGAAAGAACGTCCTGTTTGGAGAAATGAATCTTTTAGGAAGGAGGTTAATGATGAGAAGGATAATTCTGTTGATGACTATCATGACTCTGCCGGCCTTATTTGCGGATCTTGCATTCGGGCAGGATTTAATCGTCTTCCCTGCCAAGGGGCAGACCCAAGAGCAGATGGAAAAAGACAAGTCTGACTGCTACCAATGGGCCAAACAACAAACAGGCTTTGATCCCATGCAGGCGCAGCAGCAGGCTCAGGCTGCTCCGCCCCAAAGCCAGGGACCTTCCGGTGCGCGAATCAAAGGGGCGGCTCGCGGGGCTGCCGTAGGAACAGTTACTGGTGCCATCGCGGGTGATACGGGCAAAGGGGCGGCTGCCGGTGCAGCCGGCGGTGCTATGATAGGCGGAATGAGGAGCCGGGATCAGAGGAGGCAGCAGGCACAAGCCCAGCAGCAACAGGCCGAGCAGCAGGCGGCTGCATATGACCAAAAGCGCACAACTTATAACCGTGCTTATTCTGCCTGCATGGAGGCAAAGGGATATACGGTGAAATGACGTTGTCGGGGAAGGAGAGGGCCTTCAATGACGGAGTTGTACGAGGCCGGTGACGGGCCCTTCGACTGGCTCAGGGCGGGCTAGCAGAGCTCGTCCCTCCAGGTAAAATCAAACAAGATGATTGAATTTGGAGGTGTTTATGAGAAAGACAAGCGCACTTCTTATGACAGTTGGATTGTTTACGGCTTTGGCATCACCTCCGGTCTTAGCCGGGGACTTCGACGGCTCCAAGCCGCTGCTCTGTGCCAATATCAAGGTTTTGGAGTGTTCGCAAGCTGAAGGATGTCAAGAGGTAACCTTAGAAGACGTGGGATTGCCTCAGTTTTCGATCATTGACTTTAAAGAGAAAATTATTCGCCCCACTAAGGAAAGCGGGTTAGATAGGTCGACCCGGATTGAAGACTTGAAGCGTATTGCCGGTAAACTGATCCTCCAGGGGGCAGAGGAGGGTCTGGAAGGCGTAAGGGAGGGCGTTGGCTGGACCATTGCCATCTCGGAAGAATCAGGGAGGTGGGTTCTGACCGCATCCGGCGATGGGGTTGCATTCGTCGTATATGGTGCTTGCACACCCCGCTGATAATTCAAGACGAAAGGGATAAACCTAAAAAAATGAATTGGTTTTTGTCGGTCTTCGTCTGTTTCCTTAGGGCGAGTTTTGCTTTCCCGATTCGCAGTAATATGCCACAAGGAACGGATTGGAGGGCGGAGTTCCACGACGCCGATGGGACAGGGGAAGGGTATGTTAAAGCGCTCTCGTTTCAACGTGTTCATGTTTGCGGTTTTGGTCAACGCACTTTTGGCTGGATGCGCCGGAATCGGCCCGAGGACCGTGGCCCGCGACCGGTTTGATTACAACTCAGCTGTTGGCGAATCCTGGAAAACCCAGATGCTGCTTAACATGGTGAAGATGCGATATGGCGATGCGCTTGTATTCCTGGATGTCACATCCGTCATCAGTCAGTATGTATTGGAGAGCCTGGTGGAACTGGGAGCAGGATTGAGTACAAGCATTACTGGCGATAACACAGCGACCATTAGAGGTACAGGAAGATATACCGACCGTCCCACCATCACATACGCTCCGGTGACGGGAGAAAAATTCGCCCGGAGCATGATGACGCCTATCCCCCCGGTTGCGGTTCTGAATCTGGTTCAAGCAGGCTATCCGATTGATCTTGTTTTCAGGCTCTTGGTCCATTCGATAAATGGCATACAAAATCGCTATGGGGGTGCGGCGAGAGCACGGCAAGCCGATCCCGAGTTCTTTCCACTGCTTGAGAAGATGAGGGACATGCAGAACCGCGGGGCCATAGGATTGAGGATTCAGAAAGTGAATGAGAAAGAAGCCGTGCTTCTTGTGCTTCAGGGCAAGCGTGATGAGAAATTGGAAGGGGAGATGATGGCCATCCGCAAAGTGCTTGGACTCGATCCTAATGCGACGGAGGTGAGGGTCGTTTATGGCTCCATACCATCAAGCGACAAAGAATTGGCGATGCTTACTCGTTCCATGGTCGAGATCATCATTGAGCTGGCGTCCTACGTGGAGGTCCCATCAGTCCACGTCGAAGAAAAACGTGTGAATCCAACGTTCGCGGACGCGCCTGAGGATGGAAGGTCTGTCCCGCCTCTCATCCGCATCCACAGCTCTCCCGCAAAACCTGAAGAAGTCTTTGTTTCCGTGCCCTATCGCGGTTACTGGTTTTGGATCGATGACAGGGATTTGCCGTCCAAACGAATGTTCTCGTTCCTGATGTTTATCTTCACCCTCACGGAGACAGGTGGAAAAGAAGGGGCTCCGATCGTGACGATTCCAACGGGCTGATAGTTACGGGCTCGTATAACTCGCCCCTCCAGTGTGAAAAGGCATCATCACGAAAGCACGAAGAAATTGAAAGCACGAAAAGCACCATGGAGGGTCTTTTGTTTTCCAACTTCGACGGCTTTTTGTGAAGTCATCAACTTTAGACACTCTCAGGTTGGAGGGCGGAGCGCCGCCACGCCGATGCGAGGAGGAAAGCGTATACCAATGTCACTAGGGCGGACGCTAACAAAAAAGGGCGAAAAACTCATCGGCCTCAGTCTGCTGATTCTGTTTATCGTCGGCGCCGCTCGGGGTGGTGCACTCGCTGAGGAAGAGGGAGCTGCGGAACTAGGGCAGGGCGTGAGATGGCTGCCCAGACTAACCTTCCCTCCATCGGATCCGAGCAAGGAAGCGGGCTATCTCCCCCTGGTTGGCCGGGACTTCTCCTTGGAATACTTGTACTACACTTTTTATCTTTCGTCGAAGCGTGGGGACCAGCTTCTTGACCACGGGGGACCGGTGAACTCTGCGCGCAGGCCTGTTTGGACAAGACCTTGCGGGCGTCAAAGATATCAGAGATCGAGGTTATGGCCTGACAGGCCGTTTCACTTTTAGGAAGAAGAAATGAGGCTAAGAACTGTTTCTGTGTTTGAAGGAAAGGAACGTTCATGAAGCTGGCTACCCGAAAAAAGATCGCCATAGTCCTGGGCATTCTCATGCTTCTGGCGATAGCTGTCGTGCTCTCGCTCCCAAAACTCATCGACCCCAATCGGTACCACGACCGGATTGTCTCCGAGCTTGAGAAGGCCTTGGGCGGGAACGTGCGCATTGGGCGCATCGCTTGGGGCATCACCACCGGTCTCTGGGTTGAAGTCCACGAATTTTCCGTGGCCGGGTCCTCCGCCTTTCCCGTAGACTTTGAGCTGGCGCGCACCTATGGGAAAATCTCCCTGCTCGCCTTGTTAGGAAAGAAAGTCGTCATAAAGGAGCTGGTTATCGAAAACCCCATCGCCACCGTAAGGCTCGAAGCGAAATCTGAAAAAGTAGAAAAGGGGGGCTCCGGCAGAGAGGCGGCTGCTGCAGAATCTGGCCCACCGGTGGATCTCTTGATCCGGGAGGTGCGTCTCAAGAACGGCAGGGTGACGGTGGAGGATTCATTGAGCTTGCCCGGCCGGAAATTCGTAAAGAGTTTTGACCACGTGGATGTAAAGGCTACGACGTTCTTTAAAGAAGAACGGATCTCGTTTGAGCTTTCCCTGCAGAGTGAAACAAAACCTGGGTTTGAATCCCTCGCTGCAGAGGGAACCCTCTCAGGGCTCACTAAGGCCCTTACCCTGGAAAACATGTTGCTCAAAATCCATGCAAAGATTTCTTCCCTCAGCATGGATGCAATCAAGCCGTATTTGACGGTACCATCCGTGACAGAACACCTGGGAGGAAACATCTCCCTGGAGGTAACTTACGAGGGCGATTTGGGCACGCATTTCCGAGCGAACGGGATCATAGACTTGGGCCAGTTTAGCTACACCGATCCTCTGCTCTGGGACCAAAAGCTCCCTCCCGGCGGGGCGACCATCGCCTTCAAGACGTCGGCTCGTCCCGGCGACCTTGCCGTTGAGGAACTCAAGGTAATGCTCGGCCACATTTCCCTCGCAGGAAAGGCCACGATCCAAGACTTGCGCACAAAACCGCTCATCACAGATGCACAGCTGAGCGGGACGGTTCCTCTTGCCGATACTGTTCAACTGATCCCGTGGCGCCTGATGGGGGAGAAAGCAAATACCCTCCGTGCCATCCTTGAGAGGGGAGGGACTGTGTCCATTGAAAGGGCGGGCCTTTCCCGGTTGGATCCCGGGGAACTGACTTCTGCAGAGGCGCTGATCCCGGAACTGAAGATTGGATTGGCGATAACAGGAGCCGGTGCTCCGGCTGGAGCGGATCTGCCAAGCATTGAGAACGTCTCCGGAAGCATCCAGCTTGACAGAGGCGTTTTGACCGTTGACCGATTGACAGGATATATGGGCAGCATCAAACTGCCTGACACGACCGCAACCATAACCGATCTCGTGAGAAGACCTCTGGTTTCGGCCCACATCAAGGGTCCCCTGCTTGTAGGCGATGGGGCGGGGAAGGAGCCCCTCCGGTTGCTTCGCCGGGTCGGGATAGAAAGGCTGGCAGGCCGTGCGGAGATAGACCTGAGTCTGCAGTTGGACATGGCGCGGCCGAAGGACTTTGTGCTTCAAGGAAAAGCAGGACTTCAAGATTTTCGAGTGACAACTTCCTTCTCCCCAGCATCCCTTGAGGCGCTTGCCGCAGACATTACCATCCATTCGGAGGCCCTCGATGTAACCCATTGCACCATGACGGTCGTCGCACCGGAGGTGGAAGCCTCTGGTGGCGGTAGATTTGAACTGGAGACCAGTGCGCGAGTTGACAACTGGCGTGGTCAACCGTTGCTGACCCTGAGGAACTTCGAAAGCTCCAAGATCCCCCTGCCTATGTTGGCGTCCATCATCCCATGGGAGAAGAGGGACGAGACTACCGAGGTCATCAGGAACGCCCTCCTTTCAGGCGGGGATGTGACCGTTGAAGGTCTTGCCTTTTCCAACCTTGATTTTCGTGAAGTAAAGAAGGATCCCCGGTCGGTGCTGGGTCGCCTGAAGGCGCAAGTCAGCTTCGTGAACATAGGCGTGCAGCCCGCCCAATGGATGCCTAGGGTGCGCGGGGTGACCGGGCGAGTGAAACTTGAAAAGGATACACTGAGTGCAACCGAATTGATGGGGATGGTGGGCCCGCTGACTCTACCCGTAATGGACATCCGCGCTACAGACCTTTCGCACAGTGCAACGCTAACAGTCAAAGCCAAGGGTCCCCTGCGTCTCCTGGAGCCCGAGAGGGAGGAGGCGAAGAAACTCCTGATGAGTTACGGCTTCAACTCCATCACGTTGGATGCCCAGCTTGACTTGGCGGCGAGTGTCGACCTCTCCAAGCCAGATGCGTGGACCGCGGACGGAGCCTTGGTCTTGGAAAGCGTTCACGCCGAAAGCCATCCTCCGGGGGCGCTCTTGGAAGAGCTGCGAGGAGGATTGAATTTCAGCCGGGGGAAAAGCCTTGAGATCGCCGTTTCCTCACTAGAGGGGAAGGTGAATGGGTCGCCTATTTGGGTGAACGGAAAGCTGTCCGGAGGTGGAACACCCCAGGGGCTCCTTGACCTCCAGACGAAGATAAAAGGGGTGGACTTTGCAAAGGTGGCGGCCCTGATTCCTCCGCTGAAGGACCTGGGTCTACGTGGCCTAGGGGAAGCAGACCTGGACATCCACGCTCCCTACACCCGTTTTGAGGAAATTCGGGTCAAGGGGATGGCGAAAGTGGTGGGCTTAGGATTGCGGCTACCAAATCATGGGTTCAAGATTGATGAAGGAGATGCACAGGTTGCTTTCAAAGGCGACTCGATCGAAATCCAGGACACCCAGTTCCTCCTAAACGATCAGAAGATAACCCTCTCGGGGAACATCAGAAACATCCGGGAGCCCATGATCGCATTGCGCGCCAAATCCCCATCTCTTGATCTGGATCGCCTCATCTTGCCCAAAGAAGTCACCCCACCCACTAAGGGTGGGGGTGGGGAACTCGGGATGAAATCGACATCAGGGGGCGAGACGAAAGAGGATCAACTTCCAGCCATGGTCCGCAAGATGACAGTGAAGGCCCAGGTGGAGGCTGACCGTGGTGCGTACCGCGGGCAGGAATTCAAAAACCTGACACTTGATGCCGATTATGCTCTGGGTGTGTTAAGGGGCCTGGACGTGAAAATGAAAGTGGGTGACGGCACGATCCGGACCACGGGAACCGCGGATCTGAGACATCCTAAGAGACCTTCATTCTCCGTGGATCCCAGCGTTGAAAACGTGCCTGTGGAGATGCTGCTAACATTTCTGGGTATCGAAAAGTCAGAAGTCTCGGGACCTCTCACTTTCGCAGGTC
>JAHECH010000210.1 GCA_024641835.1 Deltaproteobacteria bacterium | reverse complement strand
TGGTATGTTTGCTTGTCGATACTCGCTTCGGTCGATAGATCTCCAAGCGTCGTAAAATACAGAAGTTCGCGCTGCTCTATCACTTTCTTGTAAACCCAGGGGAACAACGCGGTTGGAAGATCAGTCTTTGTCGGCAATGGAGAGATTCCCTCTGCCCAGGCGGCATGGGTGATCTGCCATGTGGTCTGGCCATGCGGGACCCGCACCAGATAACAGCTGTCGACCTGAAAAAATTCAAGAATCTGATGGAGTGCCTGCTCCATTTCCAGGTCGACATGCTCAGGAGGAACGTTCACGAACCTGGCGGAGAGGTCCGACATCAATCGTTCAAACCGCAGGCGATCTTCCAGGGCCTCCTGCGACCGCCTGCGCTCGGTGATATCCGTCTGCACCGATGTCGAATGCAGAATCGTTCCGTCTTTATCCTTCACAGCGCCGACGTTTAGAACAACAATGCGTCTCTCGCCCTTCCTGGTGACGATCACCGCTTCCTCGTCTCGGATCTGCCCACCCTCTTTCCACCGGGCGAAGAGGTCTGCCATCTTGGCCAGGGACTCAGGTGCATAGATCCTCGCCAGGGGCTGGCCGACGAGTTCCTCTCGCTTGTACCCAAGGGTTTCTAAGGCCGATTCATTTATGTGAAGAATTTTCCCCTCCGTTGAAATGATATAGCAGTAGTCAGGGGTATTCTTGAAGAATTGCCGGAACTTCTCTTCTGAATTTTGCAGGGCTTCTTGCGCCCGCTTGCGCTCGGTGATGTCTTCTACGAAGCCTGAATAAGAGAGCGTTTTCCCATCCGGCCCACACACACGCCTGGCACTGAGCGACACCCAGATTTTCGTTCTATCCTTACGCCAGAACTGGCGTTCCAACCCGAAGACGGTATTTTGTTTCTCAAGCAGCCGAGCATAATCCGCCCGCTCATCCGGGTTTACCCATATCTGTTTCGCCGCGTCTCTGACTGAGGATGTAAAATCGTCAATCGAATCATAGCCTAACATCATCGCCAAGGCAGGGTTGGCAGTCAGGAATTGCCCCTGTGGCGATGTTTCAAAGATACCCTCCAGAGCGCCCTCGAAAATGCTTCGATACTTTTCTTCAGCTTTCCACAGGAACTCCTCGGTTGATCTCATCCGCCGTTTCTGCAGAAATAGCACAAAAATCAGGAACGACTGCGCTATGATAAAGGCCAGGGCGCCTATGACGTAATACCTGAAGTCCCAAAGCGTGAACTCCCTGTTTATGACGATGCTCCCCTTCGGCAAGGCATCTACGCTCAAATTCCAGCGTCTGAGCTGCCGCCAGTCGTAAGCGCTGACGTACGCCTGCCCTTCGATAAAGGGGATGGAAGACGGCGATGCACCCCCCATAATACGAAGTGCCAAATCGGCTGCTTGTCTTCCATATTTTTCTATGCTCACCAATCGGCCGCCCACGATGCCAAAGCCCAGAAGGGTTTCGTAGAGGCCGAACACGGGTACTGTCGCCGCCCGGGAAACGAGCGAGACCGCCTCGCGTGGCACGAAAGGCTTGCCGGTCCCATCCCTGAAAATGCTCGAATAAAAGACCAGAGCGTCAGGCGGGAGGGAGCCCACCCGAGAGAGTGTTTCCTCCATGGAAAGCTTCGTCAGATCGATCAAATCGATCTTTCCCTCATAGGCCCTGAAACCCATGCGGAAAACCTCTTCGGTGTGGGCGTCGGTGGGCCCAGTGCCTCCAACCAGGGCGATGCGCTTCGTTTTGGGTCTCAGGCGGAAGGCAACATCCATCAAACCGGTGATGTCGTCTCCCATGATGGTGCCGGTCACAAAGCGGCGCTCCGGAGAGCGATCAAGCTTCTGTGCGTAACTCTTGCTGATCTCAGCGGCTATGATCGGCACCTCTGGGAAAAGTGTGAGCCTCTCAGCCAGCAAGAAGTCTACCGCAAACGGATACACGGCGATGATGGCGTGGATCTTCATCCCGGAGTACTTGCGGCGTAAGTAATCAGCCGTAACGCGAGCATAGGAGAGGCCTCCAAAGCGGGACACATCCAGGTACTCGCTGTAAAGGTGAACGTCGAACTCTTTATTCGAGCTGAAGACCTCGCGGATCCCTCGCTCGGTCTCCTCATGAGCCGGATGACCATTCTCTTCGCTGTAAAGGACCAGAATCCGCTTCGTCTCTCCTGGCTCTGCTGCATACACTGGCAGTGCCAGCAGAAGCAACAACAGAGCAGCTGAAATAAACCTGTAGAGCCGTTTCATATGACACGCTCCACTATCGTATAATTGTGAGGACTGTATCTCATTTCTTTCCCCTTTACAACGGGAACAAGGGTAGGGACTTAAACGGTGTTAGATCCCTCCGGTAAGGTTGGCCGTATACTCGGGTCACTTCATGCTTTCTCTCAACTCAACCAGCGATTGGTCAAAGGCATCTACCCGGATCAGGCCCAGACGGGGAAACTCGATGTCGAGAATCACGTAGACCGAAAGCGCTATGACCAGCGCGAAACCAATCACATGAAGCCATCTCCGGCTCTCGCCGCCCGCCATGCCGTAACCGGCGAGCAGCGCGCTGGCCAAAGCCACCAGGAAGAGCATCGCGAAAATGATGACCGGCGGATGTAGTTGGACCGCCATGGTTCGGGTGGTGGTAATGTCGATCATCTGATTCAGCGCGCGCAGGAGCGGCGTCCGAGCCGCAGAAGAGGCACCTTCTTCGTGAGACTCGGCGACTGGCTTTTCCTGATGAAAACTCTGACTGTTCCTCGGATGGAGCGCATTCATGGTCAAGCGATCAGCTTGCCGGCCTCCTGCCCAGGAAAAGACCTCGTATCGGCTATGGTTGCGGGCCTATATTCCGCGGCCAGACCAACTTCATCCCTGTTCCCCTGAAAAATATGCCTGTCACGGTGAGAATGATGAATGCCACGAGGAGAAGAACAAAGACCATCTGGATCGCTTCCGTGTTCGTTGCACCATACCTGCGTTTCATGTAGAAGTAGAACCCTGAAACAGCCGCCACAAGGATTCCAAACGGGATCAGTCCATTCGTTATAGAAAAGGGCACACCGGATATCTTCTGAGTGATTTCAATGTACTCATCGGCCAGCATCGCGAGAGGTGTCTCGCCACAAGAGCGGCAAGAACAGCAACGAGCGCCATCCTGCGCCCCTTGAACGAGCCGAACCAGACGCCTGAGGTATCCGACTGGTAATTAAAATAAGGCAAACTGAGGAGGGCGATGGCCATGAGAAAGGGCATGAGGATGATGAAGGCGGCAGGAAGGATTGCTGTGTGGATTGCGTAGAAGATAGACAGAGTGGCCGGCCCCACTTCAGGCCCTCCCTGGATCAATCTCTGGAGCCATATCCCCCCAACAGGGATGTACTCCAGCACACCCATTGAAATGGTGATCGCCCAGAAAGCGAGGTTATCCCAGGGCAGCAGATACCCGGTGAAATTAGAGAGAAGCACGGTGAAGAATAGCCCTAAGCCGATGACCCAGTTGAACTGGCGAGGTGATTGAAAGGCACCGGTGAAGTAAACCCGAAGAAAATGCAGAAAGGCGACGATGATGAGCAGGTTGGCGCTCCAGTGGTGGAGATTCCGAATCAATTGCCCGAAGAGAACCTCATTATGGAGGCGAAGAATGGACTCATATGCTTTGTCGGTTGAAGGCTGGCATACAAATTTGAGCAGGAACCCTGTCCCGATCAGCATGAGGACAAGTACCACGGCCGTGCCGCCAAACCCCCATGTGAGGGTGAATCTCAGCGTACGCTCGGGAACGGTTCGTGGCCTGAAATGAAGAATCAGGCTGTTGAAGAACCGGCGATAGCCTTCCCGTTCTTTCGGTGACCGCAGGGTGCCGGGAAAAATCGAGGTGCGAATTCGCTGAAACAAGCTGAGTGGATCCGTCATCGTAAAGCGCTGATCATCCTTTCCACCGAGGGTTTCCGGGCATATTCGCTATCCATGGCGTGGTAGGTTACTCCTGTCAATGCAGATAAGGACCCGGACAGCCGCAGAAGAGGATGCCATTATTTTTCTTGCGATAATCAGCTAAATAATTCATTACAAATTCACTACAATCGTTCAGGAGGCCTGGTTTATGACTCGTCTTTCAGCCCCTATCTTTCTCACTTTGTGCCTTCTCAGCCTCACCTTGCTTCCACCCTCTTCCGGGGCAGAACCGCTCCCTGTCTTTGTCAGCATTCTCCCCCAGAAATACTTTGTGGAGAAAATCGGCAACAGGCTTGTGGATGTTTCTGTCATGGTGCCACCCGGGTACGATCCGCACATCTATGAGCCAAAGCCAAATCAGATGGTTCGCATCTCAAAAGCAAGGATCTATTTCGCCATTGGAATGACCTTCGAAGATGCATGGCTGGGCAAATTCGCAGCCATCAACGCAAAGATGCGGATCGTGCACACCGAGGCGGGCATCGAAAAGATTCCAATGCTATCCCATTATCCCCATGAAGTCATGGAGGATGAGGGAGAACAAAAAGCAAAGGACGAACACGAAGACGAACATGGAACCATGGATCCCCATGTCTGGCTCTCTCCGCCAGAGGTAAAAATCATCGCGAAAAATATTCTTAGGGCCTTGCAGGAAACCGATCCAACCAACAGCTCCACTTATGAAGAGAACACCATGCGCTTCCTCGAAGAGATTGAACGGTTGGACTCGGAACTGAGAAGCATCTTTGCAGGCAAAAAAGGAATGAAGTTCATGGTCTTTCATCCTTCCTGGGGCTATTTTGCCCGGGCTTACGGTCTTGAACAGGTGCCTATCGAAATCGAAGGCAAAGAGCCGAAGCCAGCTCAATTGAAGAAAATTATCGAATACGCCAGGAAGGAACGCATCAAGGTCATCTTTGTCCAGCCCCAGTTTTCAACCAAGAGCGCAGAAACCATCGCAAAGGCCATTGGCGGCCAGGTGGTTTTCGCAGATCCTCTGAGCCCCGACTGGGGCAAGAACCTTCGCGATCAGGCCGAAAAATTCAAGGCGGCCCTAAGGTAAGCCGCCATCCACTTCCTCACAAAAAACGAAACCGATCGCCCCTGACGGGGCTTGAGGTTTACCCGCCTTCGGCGGCGCCGTAGGCGACCAGGGACCGGCGCTAGCGCGCCTTGAGGAGCGGGCTGCAAAGCAGCCCTTGAGGGAAAAGACGAGATGTGACTTCTGGGGCACGATATTAGCGGATCATACAGCTCATGACCCCGGGCTCTGCGATAGATCTCAGGGCCGCCATCTCTTCCTGGGTGTAACCGGGCTCTATGCCCTCAAAGAACTCAGGGTTCAGGACCTTGGCGCTGTGAAAACCCTGAAGGACATACAGCCGAGCGCCGTGAATAAGTTGAGAGATCTTCTCCACCACGTCCTCATCCACAAGAGGGCGGGCACAAGTGGTTCGGAACTCATAGCAAGGAGCTGAGCTCATGATGATCCGGATGCTTGAGACGATTTGATCGGGATCACAGTCCTTTGCGATGGTCGAAGGATAGAGTAAGGGATCTGTCTTTATGTCCATGGCGATGTAATCGACAAGACCCTCTTGAATCAAATTCTTGATCACCATAGGCTGACTGCCGTTGGTATCGAGCTTCACCGGATAACCCAACGTTTTGACGGTTGCGCAGATTTCACGCAGGTCTTTCCGAAGGGTCGGCTCTCCTCCCGAAATAACCACGCCATCCAGCAATCCTTTGCGCTTCGTGAGGAAAGCATAGAAGCTCTGATCATCTACGGGTGAAAGATTGGAAGTATTCCCTTTCACGAGATCCGGATTGTGGCAATAGGGGCAGAGGAAATTACATCCCGACACAAAACAAACACAACTCACCTTCCCGGGATAATCGATGAGCGAACTTTTCTGTAGACCGCCGAAGATCATGGACGAAATTGTGAAGCCTGACCGGCATCCTGAAGCACGTATTCTTCTTCACCCTCATGGACAGTGGAGAAGAAATCCTGTTTTGTAGAGTAACCCGCTGGCAAATGGAGTTTGTACGTCTTACGGAGGGAGAACTCCGCCCGCTTTCCATCATTCCACTGCTTCACTGGTCTCAGGTATCCCACAACCCTGGAATAGACTTCGGTTTCTCCGTTACATATGGCGCACTTCTCCTGTTTTCCATTGAGATAGCCGTGAGAAGGACACACGCTGAATGTCGGGGTGAGGGTGAAATAGGGAAGCTTGAAATTGGTCATGATCTTTCTGATCAGACCTTTTGTAATGTGCACATCGCTCACCTGCTCTCCAAGGTAGATATGGAGGACAGTTCCACCAGTGTATTTTGTTTGCAGATCATCCTGGAGCACCAGGGTTTCGAAGATGTCGTCCGTATAGTTGACAGGCAGTTGGGTTGAGTTCGTGTAAAAAGGCGCCGCGCCCTTCTGGTATTCTTTTTCATTCGCACATACGATCTGAGGGAACTCCTTCTTATCAAGTATGGCAAGTCGGTAGGATGTCCCCTCGGCGGGCGTTGCCTCCAGGTTAAAGAGGTCTCCTCTTTCCTCCTGGGTCTCTGAGATCGCCTCTCGAATGAAATCCATCGCCTCAAGGGAAAAGGCCCTCCCCCTTTCACTGGCAATGTCCTCTCCTAGAAAATTCAGGCACGCTTCGTTCATGCCCACAATGCCGATAGTGGAAAAATGATTTTTCCAGAAAAGCCCTGTCCCTTGCTTGACCTCCCGCAGGTAGAATTTTGAATAGGGATACAGGTTGCTGTCGGTGAATCTTTCGAGGACCTTCCTTTTGATGGAAAGGCTTTCCATGGCGAGATCTAGAGCATCCCTTAGCCTTTGGAAGAAATTGCTCTCATGAGCAGAAAGATATCCGATGCGCGGGAGATTGAGGGTGACAACTCCAATGGATCCTGTCAGAGGATTCGCGCCAAATAAGCCTCCTCCTCTCTTGAGAAGCTCCCTGTTATCCAGCCGAAGACGGCAACACATGGATCGCGCATCTTCTGGTGACATGTCGGAGTTCACAAAATTCGAGAAATAAGGAATCCCGTACCGTCCTGTCATTCTCCACAAGGTTTCAAGATTGGGATTGTCCCAGTCGAAGTCCCGAGAGATGTTGTAGGTGGGAATCGGGAAAGTGAATACTCTCCCCTTCGCGTCTCCCTCCATCATGACTTCAGCGAACGCCCTGTTGATCGCGTCCATTTCCGGCTGGAAATGAGCGTATGTATCATCGAGTTCTCTCCCCCCTATGACGACATGCTGGTCCTTGAGGGCGTTCGGTGCCTTGAGATCCATGGTGATG
>JAHECH010000790.1 GCA_024641835.1 Deltaproteobacteria bacterium | reverse complement strand
CTCCCTAGATTACATACTTCCCATACACAGATTTGGGGGACGAACGATTTGATTACTTCAGCAAGGTCGTTTCGGTTGAGCCTCTTGAGAAACTTGTTACCCCCTTTACGGGTAACCTTAGAAATGTGGGGTTGGCTCTCTTTACATTTTTGTACGTTGATTTCCTTGACACTTCGGTAAGTGTGTTTGTGAAGGAGCACCTTAAACGGGAGAAAGTAGGCAACTCTAATGCGCGATTTCTTTACTTCGTTGACTCTTAGGGTACACTTCTAGGGTTGGTCAGATCAATGGGATTTATGAATGAGTCTGTAAGTAAATTATGTTTGAGATTCCTTGTCTCGCGATCGGCCTTTCGTTACTCGCATCCAACTTACCTTCGTCCATAATATTCGTTTTATCAGGGTGATTTCGAACGGAGTAGGTGGGCGTATTCAGCTGATGCCTGTGCAACGATATTTGGCGCCCTTTTCTCTTGTTCACCGGTGACGGCGTACATAGAATCGGGGTCGGGAGTGAGATTGGGATCCAAAACAGGCCTCACAGCCGTCATTGTGGGGTTCTACTTTGTGCTTAGCATTTTCTTTGCGCCTATTTTGTCCTCCATCCCGCCTTGGGCATCAGGAGGTGCACTGATACTTGTTGGCGCAAGTATGGCCTCAGGGCTCACTGAAGTGAAATGGCACTTGCAAAGCCACGCTTTGTCGGCAACAGCAACGATATTGGCCATGGTATTGACTTTTAGCATAGCATATGGTATTCTGTTCGGCATTGGAAGTTACGTTTTGGTGGAAGGGTTCAGTTACCTACTGTATAAGGTTTTTGGTGTTCCCACACCCGCTATGACAGCTGAAGAACTCGAAGTATCTGACGAGGTTCACCTAGCAAAAAAAGACAAAGGGTCTGCGAACGACGAGAATTACACGCCTGAACAACTTGGTTTTGATGAAGTGGGGCAGCCGACGGCCAAGGGAAGCGACGAGGAAATGGTGGCCTAAAGAGATGACGAGGCTGTTTTTTGGTGTTTTAAGCACTTGTTTATTTGCACGTTTCATGGTGGCGGATCCAGAGATGGATTGGTAACAAAACGATGCGGACCCTTACTCCCCGCGTGTCAGACAGATAGACGGGGGCCTCCATCTCGAGGGAACAGGAGAGTCAGTAACTGGATATTGGTTTCTACTTTGTAGCTGAAGTATGCATGATCTACACAACCGCGGCTGCTTCGTTAATACGTATTCTCTTTCCTAATAAATGTTAAGTTGTGTATTACGTAAAACTACCACTATCGGGGCCGATTCCTTCGAAGTCCAGTGAAAACGTTGATCTAAAGTTCCTCCAGCACGTTTCGCAGAGTTTGGAGACTGCTATTCGCAATGCGGAGTTTCTTTGCACTAACACCCGGCCTAAGCTTCTCGAGCAAGACAGATGCATTCTCTCTGAGGATGGCCAGTTCAGCTAGGTAGGATGGGTGTCCATCTCCTTCTTCGCCCGCAAGCAGCTTGGTGGAAAGGTCCGCACATTCGCCCGCATATTGCAGTGGGCCTGGGTTCTCGTACAGCTCGTTCATCGCAAGGCTTTGTCTAAGCCTCTTCCACTCTTGGAAGTGCTTGCCATTCAAATCAACCTCTTTGCAGAAGATGCCAGCATATGGTGCATGTCCTTCCGTCTTGACTTCGAGCATTGCCGTTAGTGGGACACCGAATACCTTGGTTGTCTCATCGTTCTCATAGAGATTTGCCGCAGAGGCCAAATATCCATTTAGGTTGTGGCGAAGCAGTGTCGCAACGCCTCCTCCAAGTGCGTAACCGTAGTTCGAATCGAAGACCGAAGGAAGAGACCCGCGAGTTTGATAACCAAGGAACTGACAAACAGCACTGAATTTACCATCGTAGGATTGACGACTATCCAGTTCTTCCTTAACCATCTCCGCGAGCATTCGTTCAGTCTCAATCTGCTGGAAATCGATCGTCTTCCTGCTGAGTTCCTCCTGAACAAAGGATGGCAGCGATTTCAAAAGT
>JAHECH010000209.1 GCA_024641835.1 Deltaproteobacteria bacterium | reverse complement strand
CTTATCTGCAAGTTTCCCTCGCAGATAAGTCGTAGAAAAGACCAGGCCGGGAGACTTGGAACGAAAGAAAATGCCCATGCCCCGCAAAAATGTAAACAATATATTGCTCTCCCAAGTAACTAGCCAATCGTAACTTGTTACTTCCTTGACACGGTGAGGGCAACGCCATCCCTGAGATCCCGGCTGGGAGGCCGGGGGGATTTTTTAGTAACTGTCCACAGGAATAGTCAATTGCATCCCTGGGCTTGTCACCTTACGGTTTACACAGAGGGGATTCCTAGCATGGTCAGGGCGAAACAAAAGTTAATGATGTCAGGCGGATAAAGAAGAAGAGATCGCTTCGGACAATGCGGTCAGCTTGGCATGCATCTTGAATAAAAAATAGTGACATTATAGCTATGAAGGAGAGAAGAAAATACTCGCCTGTGGTTTTCTACTTTCATTGAAGGAGGTCAAGGATGGCTGAAAAAAAAGCGGCAGGTGTTGAATCGGTATACATGGAAAAAAGGACTTTTCAACCACCCAACGAGTTTGTCGAGAAAGCCCGTCTCAAAAGTTTGGATGAGTACAAGAGGATGTACAAGCGCTCCCTCGATGATCCGAACGGGTTCTGGGGGGAGATGGCCGAGAAGCACATCGACTGGTTCAAGAAGTGGAGCGGACCAGTGGAAGAATACAGCTTCAAGGACGATATCTTCTTGCGCTACTTTGCCGGCGGGAAACTAAATATCACATACAACTGCCTGGATCGTCATCTGAAGACTTGGAGAAAGAACAAGGCAGCCCTCATTTTCCAGGGAGAGCCCTTGGAGGAGGCCAAGGTTTACACCTACCAGCAACTCCACCGGGAGGTATGCAAGTTTGCCAACGTTCTCAAGAAGTTCGGTGTGAAAAAGGGAGACCGCGTGGCCATTTATCTTCCCATGATCATGGAGCTCGCCGTGGCCATGCTCGCCTGCGCCAGGATCGGCGCCATTCACAGCATCGTCTTCGGCGGTTTCAGCGCCGAAGCGTTGAGAGACCGGATCCAGGACTGCAAAGCCGAGACCCTGATCACGTGCAACTGGGGATATCGGTCAGGGAAGGTCCTCTCCAGCAAAGCAAATGCAGATGCGGCCATGGATCAGTGCCCGAGCATCAAGAGATGCATTGTGGTGAACAGGGTTGACAAAGAGACCAAGATGAAAGAGGGGCGCGACTACTGGTGGAACAACCTGATGAAGGATGCTTCTCCGTTCTGTGAGCCCGAGGTGATGGATGCGGAAGATCCGCTCTTCATCCTCTATACCAGCGGAAGCACGGGCAAGCCGAAAGGCGTACTCCATACCACGGCAGGGTACCTCCTCTTCGTGATTACGACCATGCTGTATAACTTTGACATCAGGGACGAGGATGTCTACTGGTGTACGGCGGACATCGGCTGGGTCACCGGTCACAGCTACATTGTCTACGGCCCCCTGGCCGTAGGAGCCACCTCCATTGTGTTCGAGGGTGTTCCCAACTATCCGGGACCGGATCGCTTCTGGGAGGTTGTGGAAAAATACGGTGTGAATGTTTTTTACACAGCGCCCACAGCCATTCGCTCCATCATGAGGAACGGCGAAGAATGGCCGAACAAAAGGAACCTCAGCTCCCTGCGTCTTCTCGGCACCGTGGGAGAGCCGATCAACCCTGAAGCGTGGATCTGGTACTACAGGGTGATCGGGAAGGAGCGCTGCCCGATAACGGACACCTGGTGGCAGACAGAGACAGGGGGCCATCTGATCCAGGGAATCCCCGGCGCCATGCCCATGAAACCGGGCTCGGCGGCCATGCCGTTCTTTGGGGTGGACGCGGTGATTCTCCGGGCGGATGAGACCGAAGCAGGGGTCAATGAGGGGGGCCACCTTTGCATCCGGAAGCCATGGCCTGGTTTCATGCGAACCGTCTGGGGAGACCCGCAACGGTTCAAAGAACAATACTTCATCCAGCATCCGGGGCTCTACTTCACCGGTGACGGAGCAAGAAAAGATGAGGATGGCTTCTTCTGGCTCATGGGCCGGGTGGACGACGTCATCAATGTTTCAGGTCACCGTTTGGGCACAGCGGAAATCGAAAGCGCTCTGGTGTCCCATCCATCCGTAGCCGAGTCAGCAGTCGTCGGCTATCCCCATGACATCAAAGGCCAAGGGATCTATGCCTTTGTGACCGTGAAGGAAGGCTTCAAGCCCACGGATGAACTCAAGAAAGAACTCGTTAACCATGTGAGAAAAGAAATCGGCCCTATTGCTTCTCCGGACAAGCTTCACTTTACCGATGCGCTTCCGAAGACGAGAAGCGGCAAGATCATGCGCAGGATTCTGAGGAAGATTGCGGAAGGAGCTATCGGAGAACTGGGCGATACATCCACCCTGGCTGATCCTGATGTGGTAAGCAGGCTGGTGGCTGGAAGGCAGTAGCCTGAATCGTTCCGCCCCGCAAGGGGCGGAGCACACTGGGCTCTTCATCGCGCCACAAGAAACGATGCCAGTCTCTTCGTGGCCGTTCTTCACCTCCTTTCACGGGTTTTCCCCCGGAGAAATCTTTCTTTCCGGGGGAAAACTCCCGCCTACGAGAGAAACTCGACTCCTGTGGGCGAGACGGGTTCAAGGAGAACATCATGGTAGCACCTGTTAAGAACAAAGGTTGGATCGTCACTTTCAGCGGAACAGGGATCAACCTTGCCCTTGGCATTCTCTATACATGGAGCATCTTCAAAGGTGCGATCAGGGCATCCGTTGAGAAAGGGGGCCCTGGGGCCTTTAACTGGGACCTGGCGTCGCTGAATGACCCGTACGCCATCTGCTGCATCGTATTTGCGTTCGCAATGATTGTCGCCGGTAAATGCCAGGACCGATTCGGCCCCAGGGTCACTGCTTTCATCGGTGGAATCCTGGTGAGTCTGGGCTTTATCATGATTTCGCAAACCACAAGCTATGCCATTTGGGTCATTGGATTCGGCATACTGGCCGGAACGGGCATCGGGTTTGGCTATTCGGCGGCGACCCCTCCCGCTCTGAAGTGGTTCCCCCCTGCAAGAACCGGACTGATCGCCGGGCTTGTGGTTTCCGGATTCGGACTTGCATCTGTCTACATCGCGCCCTTGTCCCAATACCTTGTCGGGGTATGGGGATTGCAGAAGGCAATGCTGTTTTTCGGCATAGCTTTCCTCATTGTCGTGTGCGGTCTTTCCGCGCTCCTGAGGAACCCCCCTGTAGGTTATGTTCCGGAAAGCAGCGTTGCCAAAGCAGGTCAGCCCGTGCCAGCCCCTAAGAAGCAGTATGATGCCAGGCCATCTGAATTGATGAAAACTCGTGCCTTCTACACCATCTGGATCATCTACTTTATCGGGGCTGGCGCAGGGCTGATGATCATCGGCAGCGTGGCAGGCATGGCACAGAAAAGTATGGGCAACCTCGCTTTCCTGGCTGTGGCTATTCTGGCCATAGGGAACGCCGGGGGTCGGATCATTGCGGGAATGATTTCGGACAAGATCGGCCGGCGGGCGACCTTGCTCATCATGCTCACTTTCCAGGCTGTCCTCATGCTGGTTGCCATTCCCATTGTCGGAGCTCAGAAAACGAGCGCGCTTCTTTTGGTGGTCCTGGCCACATTCCTCGGATTCAATTACGGAACCAATCTCTCTCTCTTCCCCTCGCTCACAAAGGATAACTGGGGATTGAAAAACTTCGGTATGAACTACGGGATCGTGTTTACTGCCTGGGGAGTGGGGGGATTCGTTATGGGCCGGCTGTCTCAGATGTTGTACGCTTCTTCCGGCAGCTACACCTCCTCCTTCATCACTGCAACGGTCCTCCTTTTCGTGGGAGCCGCCTTAACCTTCGCATTAAAGGCCAAGAAAAGCGAAGAGCCTGCGCTGCAGCCGAGGGAACCGGCTCTCGCAGCTACCGGGAACCCGAAATAGATAGAGACAAAGCGACCTGTCAAGGGACCAGGCAAGCAACCCTTAACAAACCATCCAATGTCCCTTCCGACGGTGAGGGGGTATGGGTGCCTTTTCTGGATGTGACCGGCCCTGTTGAATAGGGTTCCCTTCGGGAAATTCAACAGGGCTGACGGGAGGGCGCCGTGCTTTTCGCGGCTTATCTATGGGGGAACCCGCGGCTCCGCTTCCGAAGGAAGTGGAGAACGACGGAGGGGGCAAAACTCCCCCGTAGATAAGTCGCAGAAAAGACCAGCCCGGGAGGCTTGGAACGAAAGAAATGGCACCCATACCCGCCGGATCGAAGCGCTCACCGGCGCCTCGCTAGAGGCAACTACTTTTTCGCCTCTTCCCTCGAGGGCTGCTTTGCAGCCCGCTCCTCAAGGCGCGGTAGCGCCGGTCCTTGAGCCCCGTGCGGGGCGCTCGGTTTGGCGTTACCGTATCCCATGCAGAGGGAAGATCGTCTTCTGTATGTAGGAGACGACGCGGCGGGCTTCTTCAAACGCTTTCTGTTTCGCTTCTCCTTTGGTGAGAAAGGGATGGTCGTAAAGGCTGCCCACCTCCATCTCAGGGCCGAACATCATTCCCCCCACGAGACCGGCGAATTCGTCCACAGGCTCCACATGGTTTAGGATCGACCATGCGAGGGTCCAGCAGCGCGATGTGCGGTAAAGGTCATAGCCTCCACCTCCTAGGGCGAGGATCTTGGAGCAGAGGGGCATGATCCCCCTGACGGCTTTCTGGTAACCATTGTTGGTGAGTTTCAGGTGGGTGAGAGGATCAGAAATCAAGGTGTCTGCACCCAGTTCAGCCACAATGAAGTCAGGTGCATACGCTTTGACCAGGGGGAAGGCAACCGCATCCAGGACAAAGCTGTAAATCTCGTCATCCGTACCGGGCTCAAGGGGAACATTGACCGTATAACCCTCTCCATCTCCCTTGCCGATTTCCGTTTCCTTGCCTGACCAGGGATAAAGGGTGCGGCCGGTTTCATGCAAGGACAGCACAAGGACCCTCGGATCTACATAAAAGGCCTCCTGCACCCCGTTCCCATGATGGGCGTCAAAGTCCACATAGGCGATTTTCATGCCAGGGAAGAGACGGAGGGCGTCCTTGACCGCAATGACAATGTCGTTGATGTAGCAGAAGCCCTCGGCATTCCCAGGCATGGCATGATGGAAGCCTCCAAGAGGATTGAATGCCACCTTTGCCCGGCCGCTGAGAATGTCGCGCATGGAAGAGTGTGTGCCCCCTGCGGCTCGCAAGGACCACTCGTAGATGCCTTTGAGGATAGGCGTATCCGCTGTCCCAAGACCTCGCTCAAGCATCTCGATCCGAACTTCCCCGCGGCTTGCTTCCTGAAGGAGGTCGAGGTACTCCGGTTCATGAAAAAGGGTGAGAAGCTCACGATCAAGGGGCTGTGGATCGACGACCTTCATCCAAGGATAGTTCAGGACCCCGTAGCGGCTGCAAAGGTCAAAGGTTTTGGTCGCCCTCTCAGGTTTGAAAGGGTGGTTGGGGCCAAAATCGAAGCGTCCCATGTCATCCGCGTAGACAAAGAGAGATGGCAGCCTGTCCATGCTCACAGCTTTCTGAACTTGCGCGTCCCCTCGGGCTTTCTGCCTGGCCGCATGGATGAAATGCTCCTGCGGCTTTTGCGATTGCCGGGAATCCTAATCCATAAAACAAAGTCGGGTCAATGAAAAATGGGCTGGCAGCCGACAGATCACCCCGGGCTTTCTTTTGACATGCCCTCAAAAATGAATTAATACTACCCAAACGTTCAGAGCCTGTTGCCGAATCATTCGACCTCATGGGGAGGTAGTCTTCCAGGCCGGAATGAGACCACCTCCACGCGGGGGCACAAGCGCTAACTTAAAGCATGGCGAGGGAAAGATGGAAGGCCGATGATGCCTTTTCTGGATGTGACTGGCGGGAGGGCGCTGTCTTTTCACGGTTTATCTATGGGGGAAACCGCGGCCCCGAGCGAAGTCGAGGGGAACGACGGAGGGGGCAGAACTCCCCCGTAGATAAGCCCTTGAAAAGACCAGCCCGCCTCAGGCGGGCCAGCCCGGGAGACTTGGAACGTAAGAAAAGGTATCATCGGCCAGTTAAGTTAGCGCTTGCGCCCTCGTGGGGTGGGGCCTGCTAAGTCAGCCTTTCTACTACCACTGTGTCCAGCAGGAGATGTGGGACACTCTCAGACTGCCCTGAGGGTGAACTGATTTAGGCAACAGGCCGTTCAGAGAGAGCAAGATGTCCGCCATACGGAGAATCAATAGTCTCTTTCGTCCTGAAAAAGAAGGCTTCTACCGGATCCTTATCCCCCCATCTCTTTACCGGCGTTTTCATATTGACCCCATTACCCTCTGCGATGAACATGCGGACAGGGTGGTGCGCTTTTTCGGCCCCCCGGCGGACCGGACTTGCCTCATTGAGGTCAAGCTGGCGGGCAACGAAGACCCGCTTTACTCCCTTCAGCTCTCAGATACCTCTGATGTCACGCAGATCGAACTGGATTTCGTGATTGTCAACGATCCGAGTTCTCCCAAGTTCAATACCCACGTCGATGAAGAGGGAAGGGATACCCTTTTTGGGTGGGCTTCAAGAAATTTTGCGGAAGAACAGAAGGCGATGACGGCGGGCTTGTCCCCGGGTCAGACCAGAAAGGGCCTTGGCATGACGCGGGAGGTGCTTCAGGTGCTCGAGTTCTTTTCCCGAATACTCGATATCAAAGCGATCAAGCTTGAAGCCCTCTTTTACCACAACGCCATCACCTATGAACGTCATGGTTTCAGCTACTTCAGCGGATACCATCTGATGAGGAAAATCCACGAACTTTTCCAACCGGGGAGAAAGCTTTACAACAAAATGGACGACAGCACGCCTTTCCGAAAGCGCGGCGTTGCCCATACCGTTCGAGGCCGAAGCTGGGCCATCCACGATGGTATTCTCCTCGACGTTGATGATGAATTGCTCGAAGAGGGCTGGGTTTCTCCTGTGATGTACCGGATGCTGGATAATCCCCGGAATATGATTACCTTCCCCGATCCTGTCTACTAGCGGCCTCCGGCCTGGAGGAGCGCTGCGCCCCAGCGCAGCTCGAGGACCGCTTCGCTTGAGGAGCACTCCACTTCGTTCCGTTTGAGGACCGCTCGGGTTCGCCTCGCTTGAGGCAATTTCTCCCGCGTCTTCCCCCACAGATAAGTCGCGAAAAGGACGGCGCCCTCCCGCCAGCCCTGTTGAATTTCCCGAAGGGAACCCTATTCAACAGGGCCGGTCACTTCAGAAAAAGCCCATGTCCCTCATGCTTAGGCCACGCAAGTGGTA
>JAHECH010000208.1 GCA_024641835.1 Deltaproteobacteria bacterium | reverse complement strand
CCCTGCGGGTCTTGGAGCGAGGGACACGCTTCGTTTGGAAGCGTGCCTTCCCCTCTACGGCCACGAATTGGGTATCGACCATGAAGGGCATGAAATCCCTGTTTTCGGATGCCCCATGACCAAAGTGGCTGTCAGTTTTTCCGCTCTGAAAGGTGATTATGTGGGGCGCGCTCCCCTGGCAAAACAGTTTGAGGCTTTCGGAAAGATCATGAGGCGGGACTATAGCCTCATAGACGTTCTTCCCCGGATGATTCAACCCCTGGCTGTGGCAGGCCGAGGGGTGGCACGTGCGGGCGCAAAGGTGTTCATGGGGAACAAGCCTGTGGGGTATGTGGCGAGCGGCACCATGGTCCCTTATTGGCTGGTGGAGGGGGAAGGGCTTGAATCAAGGCAGACGGCTCAGCGACAACTCCGTTCCATCTGCCTTGCCTACATGGACAGCAACATCGTGGAGGACGACCGAGTGAGCATCGATATTCGCGGTAAGAGGGTTGATGCCGTCGTTGTACCCTACCACCTGAGGAGCGATGCCCCTCCTTTTAGCCGTCCCATTCTCTATGACCATAAACTCGACATTAAGACACCTTCCGCAGGCGAGGGGCCTCTGGCGGTTCGTGGCGTGTTGGAAAAAGCCGCAGAGAACACCGCCTGGCGTCAACGAGAGTGCATCAATCTTATTCCTTCTGAGATGACGCCTTCACCGATGGCGAGGCTCGTGTCGGTGATGGATCCTGCTTTCAGGTATGCGGAGCACAGGAAACTGGAAGCTTTCTATGATGCAGACGTCTATTACTACCAGGGGACCGGCTTTATTCATGAGGTGGAGCTGCTCCTGGAAGAAGAGATGCGGAAGTTCATGGGATGCACTGAAGTGGAAACGCGGCTCATCAGCGGTCAAATGGCCAATGCCGCTGTATTCAGCGCCATGGTGGATTACGTGAATCGAACCGACAGGAAGAGCGAACCACGGCGAATCCAGCGGGTGATGAACAACCATATCGGCAAGGGTGGCCATCTGAGCGCCCAGCCCATGGGAGCGCTCAGGGACTTTGTCTCGCGCGATCCACACACGGAGCGTCCTGCAATCGTAAACTTTCCAATGCATGAGGAAAATCCCTACAAGATCGATGTCGAGGCATGCCTTGAGCTGATTGATGAGTTCCGGCCGGAGTTGATCATCTTCGGCAAGAGCATGGTCCTGCACAAAGAGCCGGTCGCTGAAATCCGAAGATTCCTGGATGCCCAGGGAATCCACGCCGTCATCATGTACGACATGGCCCACGTTTTGGGGCTCATCGGCCCTTATTTTCAGGAGCCTTTCGCAGAAGGAGCGGATCTCGTAACAGGCTCAACCCACAAAACCTTTTTTGGCACCCAGCGCGGCATTGTAGGAACCTGTTTTGAAGAGCACGAGGAGCGGTACGAACTCTGGGAGGCTGTGATCCGGAGGACTTTTCCCGGGTCTGTTTCAAACCATCATCTGGGAACGCTTCTTGGTCTTCTCGTGGCTGCCTATGAGATGAACCACTTCAAAGGGGAATATCAGTCCAGGGTGATTGCCAATGCCAAGGCCTTTGCCAGGGCGCTTAAGGAGTGCGGGCTTGATGTGGCCGGCGACCCGGGCATTGATTTTACGGAGACCCACCAGGTGATCGTACACGTTCATTACGGCCAAGGATCGGAGATGGCGAGGAGGCTTGAAGCGAATAATATCATTTGCAACTACCAGGCGATCCCAGGTGAAGAAGGCTTCACGGCGGCGGGCGCCCTGCGCATGGGCGTTTCGGAGATGACGCGGTTTGGCATGGGCAAAGAGGAATTCCGAACCCTTGCAAGCCTGATACGGGATGTCATCGTCAAAGATGCAATCGTTGTTGATCATGTCAAAGCTCTCAGAAAGCCATTCACGGGACTTCGATTCTGTTTTCGCGGACAGGAATACAATGAGGTCATGAAAAAGTTGAAAGACCTTCTCTAAGACCATGTTTTGCATTGAGACGGAAACCCTAAGGATGGAACTGGAGATCGTCAGGGTGGAATCCCTGCTTCTCCATGAGCGAATTCTGCCCCATCTCGTCGAAAGACTGGTCTTGGAATTCGAGAACTGGGCTAACCTGGAGAACCCCGTCATCGTAGACAAGAACCATATCGTGCTCGACGGTAACCACCGCACGTATGTGTTCAAGAAACTCGATTTTACGTATATCCCTGTCTGCCGGATTGACTATTCTGACCGTAGCGCCCAGTTGCGCTACTGGTTTCGAGTCATCGGGAACCTGAAGAGCATGGATGACCTGAAAAGGATCATCGCGGAGCTGGGCGGAGAAGTCCAACAGGTGAAAGGCAAGGAGGCGCTCAAGGCAGTTCTGGAAAAGAACTGTCTCTGTTGCGGCATCCAGCAGGGCGATTCCTTCGCCCTTGTCAGTTTTTCTGAGGATCGGGTCTGTGATGCGGTCGGTGCCTATGATGCTCTTGAAAAACTCCAACACCTTCTCGTAGAAAAGGGCATGAAAGTGGACTACATCCCCTGCCAGCAAGTTTCCGAAGGCCGGTTCTGCGAAGGCCTGGATGACAGCCAGATGGTCATCTGGACACCTCAGATCACCAAGGAGATGGTGGTGGATGCGGTGAGGAGGGAAAGGGTCTTTGCTCCAAAGACGACGCGCCACCTTATTCCTGCCCGGCCCCTGAATGTCAATGTGCCCACCCGCTGGTTGAAAGAAAAAGTATCCCTCGAAGAGATCAACGAGAGGTTCTTAGACTACCTCAAGAGCAAAGAGATGAGGCGGCTTAGCCCCGGGCAGGTGGTCAATGGAAGATATTATGAAGAGGAACTCTTTGTCTTCTATGACAAGAAGCGGTAGTTTTGTGTCTGGGGAATGTCATGGGTTCTCCTGTCTCGCGGGGAGATATTCAAAGGGACTCTCTAGCAGGTTTGCTGAAAAAGTCCCTCCGTACAGGCTGCTCAAAAACGTCCAGATCCAAGGCTCCCGAAATCCAGAGGAGCGAGGCGTACTTGCCAGTACGTCGCAGCGACTCGCCCTGTTAAATCGGCTTCGCCGTCTCGCAAAGCGAGAATTTAACAGGGCGCGGGATGAGGGCAACGCCGTAGATGGGCGTTTTTCAGCAGCCTGCTAGAGACGAGATGCGATCAGGAGAAGAAGGGGGAAAAAATGAGTGAGCAGGGTAAAATGATGAGCCTTTCAGCTATTGGGCTCGATTCTCCGGGCTTGGTTTCCAAGATTACGTCGAGAATCTTCGAAATGAAGGGCAACATCATTGACGTGGAAGAGAGCTGCAGGAGGGGCCTCTTCTCCATATTTCTCATCGTTGATTTCTCAGTATCTCCGCATTCATGGCCGGAAATTGCTAAGGCCATGAACAAGATAGGTGATGAAACAGGGCTCAAAGTCGTCGTCGGAGTCTATGATGAGGCTGAACTCACCTACTTCGGCAAGAAGGAGAACCATGTGGTCACGGTTTTGGGAGAGGATCAACCAGGCATCATCGCCCGGGTCTCCACGTTCTTTCATAAGTATAACATCAACATCGAAAGTTGCAGGATGATTGCCCAGGGGAAATTCTTTTCCATGGAGATGGCCATCGATACCAACCGGATGAATATCGAGCAGGGGTTGTCGCGAAGGGAGGCTATTGATCGGATGAAGGGCGAGCTCAAAGAGGTCTGCCGAAGTTTGAACCAGAGCGTCGTCATTCAGAGCGAAAACATTTACAAGAAGAACAAGAAGCTCGTTGTCTTTGATGTAGAATCGACGTTGATCCAGGAGGCTTCCCTCAGGGACTTTCTGGAAAGGATCAGGGGGAAGGTCACGTTCGTGGACCATGACGCGGCATCGGGAGATAAGGAAGAGAATGAGCTGCAGATGCTCATTCGAAATGCCCGGTTGCTGAAGGGAACACCCCTGAGGGATTTTGAAAGGTTTGGAGAGATTCTCCAGCTCAACCCCGGAGCGCTGGAGCTCATCGGTATTCTGAAATCGATGGGCTTCAAGATCGCCCTTCTCTCGTCAGGTTTCAATTTCTTTATCAAAAAAATCTTCGAGGCGGCAGGAGTGGATTATGCTTTCTCCAATTCCCTCAGGACCGACGAGAAAGGGATCATCACGGGTGAACTGCAAGAACCTGTGATCACAAGCGCCACGAAGAGTGAGATTCTGGAATTCATCATGAATGTGGAAAACATTCAACCTGAGCAGGTCATTGCTGTTGGCGACGGGTCGACGGGAACCCATTTTATCAGGAATGTGGGGCTGTCCATTGCGTTCAAGCCTGATGGAAAAAGCATCGAGACCGACGGGATCCTCAGCAGCGGTCAGATTCTCAACATCCTCTATTGCCTCGGGATCCCCAGGGCGGAACTGGATAAGCATCTGAAAAGCGAGTCCAGTCAACCCGTGTCAGCGAAAAGCCCCTAGCAGCGTCCTAAGCCTCTTGCTGTTTTGGGCCTTTTTCCTTACGAGCAAGTAACTTAACAGAAAAAGCACATCGACACTTTGCTGAAGAAATGGAGTTTGCCCGACTCTATTGCTATTACACAATTTCTCCCTTTGTCATTTAAACTCGACAAACTGTTCCTTGGGGGCGGAACATACCGGACAAACCTCGGGCAAAATGCCGTCCGACACATAACCACACACCTGACACACATAATAAGTGGTCTGCTTCTCCGCAATCAGATGATTGATCGCATAGTCATAAAGCTTGGCGTGACCAGCCTCTACATCTCTGGAATTGGAGAGAACATTCGAAGCCGCGACGTCCCCTATTTTCTCGGCTAGCGCGATAAAACCCTCATAAGCCACTCCTGCAACATGGGTTTCTGAGTGAAAGCTCTCTTTGAGATTGCTGTCGGTATCCTTAATCTCCCTGAGCATTCGAAGCGCGCGCTCGCCATGGATCTCCTCGCTGAACGAAATCACCCGAAAAAGTTTTGAAATTTGGGGAAGATCTTCCCGATCCGCCTCCTTGGCAAAGATTTTTAGCCTGAGTGCGGCCTTGGCCTCGCCGTCGTACACTTTATGGAAGGCCTCTTTCAGCTTCTCGTCCATTTTTTCCCCTCCATCTGAGTGAGATCTGAGGGACGGTCATCAAAATATAACTAACTCATGTCCTACATGCACTACATTTCAAGATACTTATTTAATTATGGCCGTCCCTCATCCCTGTTGAATGATCAAGTGGGAGTTTGGATTTCCCTAGCTCAATTTCGAAGCTCAATAGGTAGGAATTCATATCACCCTTGTGCGGGCTGGATTGTCTCGTCAAGACATTGATTTGGTGCCGCGGAGGCCCACTTATTTGACAATCCAGACTGCACAAGGGAGCATACCTTGGGTGCCTTTGAGTTCTAAACTTCCCTGACATTGTCTGGCAGATCAAGTACCAGATTTTGCACCTTACTTACTCATCCTGGCACCACCTGCCTATACTGGCGGAAGACAACCACCCCCCCAACATCACAGACTGGCTTTTCCTTGACCCATAAGGCAAAATCCCCTAAAGTCCAAGCCTAAAAAAGGAAGTTCTTATCTTATTATCTTTATGGACCATTCGAGCAAGTGAAGCCGCCACATTGCCGATGCGATTGAAGAGGATTCGAAAGAAGGTTCTGGTGATCCGTTCTTGTCCGCCCGTCATCCTTGGAAGAGCTCCCTGCCTTTCATCTGTCCTTCATTCTTCGATGATCCCTAATGCACAGGATATGACCAGCTGACTTCGGTTTGATACGATGGCAATACGGAAGATACTGACCCCTGAATTTGTTTATGTTTTCTTGTCTCAGCTCGCCCTCTCCTTTACCGTCAATCTTCTTGTCCCTACACTTCCCATCTATCTCGCCGGTTTAGGAGCACAGGAGGAAACGATCGGGGTCCTGATCGGAGCCCTCAGTGTTTCGTCCGTCATTCTACGACCTGCGGTCGGGAAAGCCCTTATGAAGGTCCCTGAGAGGAAGTTCATGCTCGCAGGAGCTCTTATTTACGCTGTCACTTCAATCAGTTATATCGTAGCTTCTCCTTTTTGGCCTTTTTTTATTGTGAGAATACTCCAAGGAGTCGGTGCGGCTTTCTTTTACACGGCATCAGTCATCATGGTAATCAACATTAGCCCAGAGGCTCACCGGACGGAGAGCATCAGTTATTTTTACACCGCCTACAATTTCGCTTTTGCAATCGCCCCTGCTGCTGGCATGTACATGATCAACCTTATGAACTTCCCGTCTCTTTTCCTCCTTTGCACGGCCCTCTCCCTGCTTTCTGTTATTTTCGCACTCCGCCTTCCGAAGAAATCTAACCAACCTCCTGGAAGCAAGTCTGCTCGGAGCGGGTTATTCTTGGATTTAAAAACATTTCACCCGGCAGTCATGGCTTTTGCGGGCAACTTCCTCTGGGGAGCGGTGGCTGCTTTTTTCCCTCTTTATGCAGTGAGCCAGGGGGTTGCAAACCCCGGATTTTTCTTTGGAGCATGTGCCGTAACACTCATCGTGACTCGGATGCTTGGTGGAAGGGTTTTAGATCACTATGGCAGGGAGAGAGTCATTCTGCCCTGTCTAATAGCATTCATTGCGTCCATGACTCTCCTCTCTTTCTCGAAAACCCTTCCCCTGTTTATTCTCGTTGCTGTCATTTATGGCACAGGAATTGCCTTCTTTTTCCCCACCATTGTCGCTTACACGGTTGAGCGAGCGGGTGCAGCCCGAGGATCTGCGATGGGAATCTTTACGGCGGCGGGTGATCTAGGGGCGGGAGTTGGGGCAGTGATCATGGGAGTAGTCGTCCATCTGACGAACTACCGTGTCATGTTCCTTTGTCTGGCCTTCGTTGCAGTCATCAGTCTTGGGTATTTTCACTATTTCATGAAACAACGAAGTAAAAGCCCTTGACGAGTGGGCCACCTCCTCGAGAAACCCTCATGAAAGGGGTGAACCTCTTCCTCCGAACGGTTCACCCCTTTCTACGTCCTCCACGTCACCAACCCAATCACTTCATGCCCATCTGGACATCTATACCCCATGCCCCCAAACAGAGGCATCCGCCTATGTCGTCCAATAATCCTCTTAAGCAGACTCTCCCTATACCCCACTTTCACTTTCAATGGATTCTCTCCGGCTCCTACGTGGGCAATAGGGGACGGTCATAAATATATAACTATCCGCTCTCCAACTTTGTCCAATTCTAAAGATACTTATTTACTCTACCACATTCCCAGCTCGTCGAGCGCTTCTCTCGGTCGGTTCGGAAAGCCTGTGGCTAGCTAGCTATGTTTTCCGCGTGTCGGACTTCAACGCATGCGCGCCGTTGCCGAGCAGCGCG
>JAHECH010000207.1 GCA_024641835.1 Deltaproteobacteria bacterium | reverse complement strand
CTCGTGCTCACCGTAGACGGGCGGATCATTGCGGCGGACTGCCACGTGGTCATCGATGATTACGCCGTTTTCAGGCATCCGGACCTTGGCATCGACATTGCCCGTGAATTCGACAGGCCTCCAACGGAACTGGAAAGAGTCGCCTATCAGGTTGAAACCAGAGATCATCGTGGGACCTTCTATTTCCTCCAGATGGCGAGTGCCTTTGAGCCCCGCTCAGGCTTCATTGGATTTCACGGCGCCGGGGGCGGCGGTGCCATGATGTCCATGGATGCCCTTTTGAAGTGCGGCTTCAAGATCGCCAACTATTGCGACACAAGTGGAAATCCCTCGGCCTCAAAAGTCTACAGGGCTGCAAAGATCATTCTCAGCCAGCGCAACATCGATGGGTATTTCGCCTCAGGATCAGGGGTGGCCAGTCAAGAGCAATTCCATTCCGCGAGAGGGTTTGTGAAAGCGTTCAGGGAAGAGAACCTGAGCATACCGGCTGTGATCAGGATCGGAGGGAACTCTGAAGAGCAGGCCATTCACATCCTTGAAACTTGCACACGTGACCTGCCGGGTAAAGTGGAAGCCTATGGGAGGGATACTTCCGCCATGTTCTGTGCTGCCCGACTCAGGGAGTTGTCGGAATGTTGGGATTATGCCTCCGCTCCCAAATATCGCGATGCCGGAAAAAAGCTTTCGCCATCTTCCTATCGTTTTGAAACGCTCACGGGTGCCGTAATCATTGATTACGAAAAATGCCTACGCTGCGCGAGCAAACCCTGCGTTGAGGCCTGCAGGTCAAATGTTCTCAGATTCGAGGGATCGCTACCCGTGCTTGCCATTCGGGAGCAGGAAGCCAAGAAAGGCAAGTGCACGGAATGCTTGGCCTGTGAACTGGAATGCCAGTTTCAAGGAAACAAGGCTATACGTATAGACCTTCCTATTCCGGGTTTAGAGAATGTTGGTTAAGAAGGAGCCTAGCAAATGTCCATTCTTGCTGAGCGAGATCTAAAAGTTGTCATCCAGGGCATCACCGGTCGAGAGGGAACGGCAAGGGCCAAGCTGATGAAAGAGTACGGAACAAACGTGGTCGCCGGCGTAACCCCCGGCCGCAAGGGAGAGGTGATCCAGGGGATACCCGTCTATGACACGGTTGAAGAGGCCGTCGAGAAGCAAGGTCCCCTCGACGTGAGCGTCATCTTCATCCCGGCCCCCCTGGTGAAAGAGGCGGCTTTCGAAGCTCTTGATGCGGGTATCCAGTTGCTCGTCATTGTCCCGGACCGGGTGCCTGTCTACGACGTCCTTGAAATCGTTAAGAGGTCCGAGGAAAAAGGAGCGAGATTTGTGGGGCCGAACACCCTGGGATTGATCAGTCCCGGGAAGGCTGTGTTGGGAATGATCGGGGGACGTGCTGAATCGGCAAAGGAGTGGTTCAAACCGGGACCGGTGGGTGTAACCTCTCGCAGTGGCGGGATCACCTCTGCCATTTCCTATTACCTGGGCAGATCGGGCATCGGCCAGAGCACCATTATTCATGTGGGAGGAGACAGTGTGGTCGGCACCCCTCACCCGGACGTGGTGAGGCTTTTCGAAAAAGACGAGGCCACCAAAGCCGTCGTCATGTTCGGTGAGATCGGAACCTCGCAAGAGGAAAGGGTCGCAGATCTTATCGAAAGAGGAGAATTCACCAAGCCGTTGATCGCTTTCATAGGGGGTGCCGCGGCAAAATCGGGGACGCGCTTCTCCCATGCCGGGGCGATCATCGAAGGAGGGCGCGGCACCCATGAAGGCAAAGTCAAGAGGTTGAAGGAAGTGGGCGCCCACGTGGTCGATGACTTTGACGAGATACCCAGGGTCACGCGAAGCATTCTTGATAAACTTTCACACAGCTGTTAATGGGGGATGGGGCATGAAAGAAGAGACCTGGAAAACTAGCATTACGAAGGTTGAACCCAACAAGCTCCTTTTGAGAGGTTACCGGCTTGATGAACTGATGGGGGCCGTCACTTTTTCCCAAGGGATCTTCCTCGCCATCCGCGGCAACCTGCCTACCGAGAAGGAGGGCAAGATCCTGGACGCGATCCTTGTCTCATCCATCGATCATGGCGTCACTCCTCCCTCGTGCCTTGCGGCCCGAACCATTGCATCAACCGGAGCCCCTTTGAATGCTGCCGTAGCCGGAGCAATCCTCGCCATATCCAAGCATCACGGGGGAGCGATTGAGGATACCATGGACCTTTTTCAAAAGGCTGTGTCGCTTAAGAAAACCCTGAATGCAACCCATGAGGAAGCTGCCCTTGCCGTCATCCAAGAATACAGTAATGCAGGCAAACGGTTGCCAGGATACGGGCATCGGCTGCACACGAAGGATCCTCGGTCCGAGAGGCTCTTCCAAATGGCTTATGAATTGGACATAGCCTATGACTATGTGAAGGTGGCTGGGGCGATAGAAGTGGGGATTGAGAAGACCCTGGGTAAGCGCCTGCCCCTGAATGTGGACGGCGCCATCGCCGCAGTTCTTTGCGAGATGGGCTTTCCCAGCGAACTCGGCAATGCTTTCTTTATCATGTCCAGGGTAGCCGGGGTTATCGCCCACGTCTTCGAGGAGCAGACCACCATGCGGCCGATGCGACACATCAACCCAACGGAACATGTGTATGATGGTGTTCCGGAAAGAACCCTATCGTAGCTCCGGAGAAATTTATCTGTTTTTCACTTGCGCACCGTCTCACAGGCTGGAACTGAGTTTTGGAGCCTTCTCATGAAAAGGACATCTGACCTTCCTGAATGGTTTGAAAAGCTCGCTCTGAACACACCAATGCTCGGTTTTCTTCTTGATGAAAACCGATCCCCTGTAGCCCGCATGCGCCTTTTCTCAGAAGGCGTCAATGAGAATCATCGGATTCTGGCCGGTGATGAGGTCGTGGGCGACAAAGGATGCATGGCTTGCGGAAACTGCGTCGATGCCTGTCCGGTTGTCAAGGACAAACATCGCTTTGTTTTTATTCAAAACCAGAGATCCTCCATGGCCTTGGAGAACATGGTGGCAGAAGAATGCAGGCGCTGCTACAACTGCATCAAGTCTTGCCCTCAGGTGAGCAAACCGATCAAGGAGTACGCGGCGGGATTCAGACGGGCTGAAAAGACCATTCACTTCCTGACCGCAGCGATCATCCTTTCTCTTGCCTTTACCGGAATCACCCTTTCCCATTACCAGGAACTCCTGCCGGCACCTGAGGTGACGCTCCTGCGTTACGTGCACCGGATCATGGGAGGGCTGCTGATATTCATGCCGGTCCTTTATGTGTTCCTTGACAGAAGGCACCTGATGCGATTCTTGAGCCGGGTTTTCGCGTGGAGCCGCACGGACATGGAGTGGCTCAAGAGTTTTTTCCGACACCTGATAAATTCGAGGGCGAACCCTGAACCTTTCATGGGTGAGTTCAACCCCGCTCAAAAGGCCTGGTACCTCTACATCATCCTCATCATGATGCCCCTGCTTTCTTTGACCGGCGTGCTCCTGTTTTTTGGAAAAGATTCGCTGGGAACTGCCCTCTTTGACCGAACCATGTTAACCCATATGGGAGTAGCCCTTGCTACAGACCTGCTCGTCTTTGTTCATGTCTACATCAAGTACCTTCGAAAATGGGGGATCTTCTGTTTTGAAATGATCAAGGCCGTAGCAAGACACGGCCACGTCTACTACCCTCTTCTCCATTATGACAGCCGGTCGGGCCTGGGTCACATGAGAAGCCCTGCGAAGACGGAGTAAACAAAATGTTGCAAAAAATCAAGCAGGCGTATCCTGCTTTAACCAAGGGACAAAAGAAGCTCGCTGGGTACATTCTGTCTAATCATGAAAAGGCCACTTTTCTCTCCACTTCCGAATTGGCTGCCTTAGTTGGAGTGAGCGAAGCCACCGTGTTTCGATTTGCCGTCAGCCTCGGCTACACAGGTTTTCCCAGCTTCAAGAGGGACATGCAAATTCATCTTAGGCAGCGAATCACTCAGTCCCTCAAGTTAAAAAAGACAACCCTTCATAAAGGGAAAAGGGACGGCCCTCTGGAAAGGGTTTTCAGGGTAGATATGGATAACCTCAACAGCACCCTTTCGGAACTCGTGCCGGCGAACTTCCATCGAGCCGTGGACTTCATTATTCATGCCAAGGAAGTCTACACGATCGGTCTCAGGGGATCCGCTCCCCTCTCGGCCTATTTTGGATTGAAACTCAAGCAACTCTCCAAGAGAGTGACCGTGCTCACCCTGGGGATGGATGATATCTACGAAGAATTCATGCATTTCGGAAATGACTGCACGGTGATAGGGTTCTCTTTCACAAACTACACCCGGATGACCATCAACACCCTGAGGCAAGCAAAAGCCTCGGGCGCCAAAGTCGTGGGATTCACCGATCACGAACTCTCTCCTGTCTACCAGCTCGCGGACGTGGCTTTCACACCAAGAATCGAGGGGGTCTCTTTTGCCAATTCCTACACGGCCGTCTTCACGCTCATAAACGCCTTGCTCGCGGAAATTGCAGACAGGATGAGAAAAGAGTCGCTGGCCTTTCTTGGGGCAACGGAAGAACTGCTCAAGAAATACGATCAATACCTTTTGGGGTGAGCTTAGGTCATCCCACGCGCCTTCTGGAGGGAAAATGAGAGCTCAACTCAGCTTAACCGTTTCAGAATCCAAGAAGATCATTGCCAAGGGTATTGCCGCTCTGCCCGCCGTGAGAAAGGCGTTCCGGTCCGGAAGAATTTTCCTCAAGGGCGGCACGACGGTATCCGCTGTCTGTGAAGAACTCACAGGGAAACCCATGCTCATCGCTGGCAGGATCAGCCCACAAGGGACAAAGATGGCCCAAGACTACTCTGCCCGATACCACTGTGCTCTCATTGAAAAGGGAAACCTGCTGGCTGTCGACGATATCCTGGAGGAAACCCTTGAGAATCTCCAGCGCGACGATGTGCTTATCGTCGGCGCAAACATCATAGATGCCTTCGGCAATGCTGCCATGATGTACGGGGTTGCCTTGGGCGGCAAGCCCGGTCGAATCATTTCCGGACTCATGTCTGAAACGAAAAACGTCATAGTGGCTGTTAGCTTAGAGAAGCTGGTGCCCGGATCACTGACCGAAATCATTGCAAACACAGGCAGAATTAACGTGGACCTTTCCATGGGAATGGCCGTAGGGCTAACCCCCGTTATAGGAAAGATCATCACCGAAAAGGATGCGATTCCTCTTCTGGGAGGTGTCACGTGCATGGTGATCGGAAAAGGGGGTATTTCCGGGGCAGAAGGAGGAACTACCATGATCATTGAAGGTACCGAAAAGGAAGTTAAGAAGGTTTTTCAATTCATTATGAGTATTAAGGGCACAGGGGTGAGTGGAATTGCTGATTCGCTGCCCGACTGCGTGGCTCCCCATGAGAAATGCAAAAGTCATCGCGCCTGCATCTACAAGAGGAAGAAACTTCGGGCAATACAGTGAACTTTTTTATAAATTCCAAGGCCGCGAGAAAAGCTGGCGATCTGATGGATGACGGAGGGCAGGATGAGCCAGAGAGTTAGCTTAGATTATATTACCGATTTCACTTTTGACCTTAAATTGGAGCCCCTGGCTACAGCTCTCGTCGTGGTGGACATGCAATATGCCAGTGGATGCAGGGAAACGGGACTGGGAAAGTCGCTCAAGGAACAGGGCAAGGAGGAACTGGCCCGATACCGGTATGACCGCATAGAGCAGGTCGTGGTCCCTACGATCCAGCGGCTCCTCGCTTTCTTCCGGCGGCATCATCTGACCGTCGTATACCTCACCATGGGATCAGAGATGCCTGATTTCAGTGATGCCCTGCCCCATTTGAAAGCCTTTTTCGTTTCATCGAACAACAAAATAGGGACACCAGAGCATGAAATTCTGGAGGAAGTGAAGCCGGAACCGGGAGAACTGGTGCTCAACAAGACCACCATGGGCGCCTTCAATTCCACGAACCTTGATTCCATTCTGTGGTCAAGGGGAATCAAGTACCTCCTCTTCACTGGGGTTTCTACCAATATGTGCGTGGAAACCACGGCTCGCGACGGAGCGGACAGAGGATTCCGATGTGTGATCATCGAAGATGGATGTGGAGCATCGGCACAAAGCTACCATGATGCCGCCTTGATCACCTTCCAGCGGCTTTTCGGAAAAGTGAAAAGCTCTCAAGAGGTCATCCGGGAGCTTGAAGCCGGGATGGCGCGGGGAGCGTAGCCACGGTTTCTGATCCCGTCGCAGATTTTTCTCTATTTTTCCACGATCAGGTGTTCTTCAGCGACGAACCGCACCCATCGCCTTGTGTCTACAAATTTCTCTTCGTCTTCCCTCAGCACCTTGGAGCCGTCGGTTTGTCTCCAGGCCAAGAACGCATTGAATGACTCAACATCGTCCCACCACAGTTCTACGATTCCGTCAATGTCTGATTCAAACCCGGGTACAGGATGACTCTGCACATACTTCCTCAGTCCCGGCACAACCCTGGCAGCCAAGGGGCCGTGAATTTCCAACCAGTGACGGAGAAACTCTTCCTTGCTGAGACCAGGCTTCCTTTTAAGAAATGTCAAGGACTTGATCATGGCCATACCTCCACCTTCTTTTTCGTATTTTCTCCTCTCCGCGATGGCTTGCTATCCCCATCGCCACCCCTTTGCTCTGGAACTTGCGCTGCACAGGGGCATGATCTCTCTAACCTCCTTCAGACTTTCAATATCCCAGAGCCTGCATAAAAGCCGTGCAGAATTTTCCTTCCCAAGCACGGCCACAGTGACATCCATGAACTTATCCTTCAGCTCCTCGTCACCAAGGGGTTCATGATCCGGTTCGCCCTTGGGTAGTTTGGCTGAGGCGTCCAGGATCCTTCCATCACGCAAAACCACTCTGACCGCAGCAGGTCGTTCTGAAGGAGTCTTTGCCGTTAATTTCCTATCTTCCCTCACGACCACCTTTCTCGCCAGGGATCGAATTTGCGGGTTTCCGAATGCTTTCTCCGTGTATGCGTAGAGGTCAACCTCCTTTAGAACTAGGAAACATGCCAGAGCATAGGGAATGGAAAGCTTCGCTGCCTGGGGGTTTTCGGGTGCCGTATCGTTCATTGTGGCGGCCATTGCGTATGTGTCCACCTCGATCCGTTCCACCATCTCACAAGGAATGCTTTCTGTCTTAGACAGGGACCGAAGGGCATCCAAAGCGGCATGGATATCACGGGCGCAAGCATAACGCTTGTGGTATCCTCTAGTTATTTCCCATTGCTTCCCTATGCCGACGATCGCTTTCTCTTCGTCCAGGAATACCCCGGCAATAGTCCCAAAGAC
>JAHECH010000206.1 GCA_024641835.1 Deltaproteobacteria bacterium | reverse complement strand
GCGCTTAGCATACCTATCGCCATTGATGCGGGACTCGGTGAGTTAGGCAGAAATGGGTTGCTTATAACATCCAAGTTTGGACCCCGGGTCCGCATAGCTAAGGTCATTACTGATTTACCTCTATTCGCCGACGAACCTATCGAGTTGGGTGTCGCTGAATTCTGTGAGATTTGTAGAAAGTGCGCTCAAGATTGCCCTAGCAGTGCTATTCAAAGTGGAGAACGCACAGATAAAGCGTTAAACGGGTCTACGAGCCCGGGGGTACTAAAATGGCCGGTTGATGCCGAAAAGTGCTTTGAGTTTTGGTCCAAGAATCATACGTGCTGTGGTAATTGTATCAGGGTATGCCCTTTCAACAAGCCGGATACAAGGTTTCATAGCATGGTCAGATGGCATGTAAAGAATCTCCCTCAGCTCGACAGACTCTACAAATGGATGGATGATGCTTTTGGCTATGGGAGACAGGTCAAAGCGAAAGAATGGTGGAATAAGCTCTAAACTGTTCCATCAGTGGATCGCATTAATAACGTAACCCTGATATTACAAGGTAGGAATTTCGAGAAGGTAAGAGCAAAGAAGGGGGTTCACGTTGCTATGGATGAACAGTGGGTAAAGACACATTGTGCGCGTTTTGACCATGGTGGTTGTGGGCTGAAGGTTTTAGTAGAGCAAGGTAAAGCCCTCAGGGTTTTACCGGATGAGACGAATTCAAGAAGCAGAGGATATGCTTGTGCAAAAGGTATGGCTTCCTTGGAACGGATCTATCACCCTCAGAGGCTCCTCCATCCTGTTAAAAGAAAGGGTGGGAGGGGAGGAGGTCAGTGGGAGAAGATTTCATGGGATCGAGCCCTGGGATATGCCGTAGACAAATTAAACCACATTAGGGAGGAATTTGGCGCACAAGCCATAGCCTTTTCACAGGGATCTCCCAAGGGCCTTGAATATTTATTGACCATGAGGTTGGCAAATCTTTTGGGAACCCCTAACGTGGCAACTACAGGTCACGTTTGCCATTGGCCAAGAGAGCTGATGGGAAAGTTTATCTGTGGGTTTTTACCTGTTCCCGATTATGAAAATCCCACTCAATGCATCACCGTTTGGGGTAGCAATCCCTTTAATACCAATGAGGAGGGCATCCTTGGCATCCATCTCAAGCGTTCTTTGATGAAATATTGCCCTAAACTTATCGTGATTGATCCTTATAGGACTGAGATAGCTAAGCAGGCTGATCTGTGGCTTCAAATTAGGCCTGGAACGGATAACCTTTTGGCTCTCGGCTTTTTACATGTCATCGTTAACGAGGAACTTTATGATAAAGAGTTTGTTCAAGAATGGACCAAGGGATTTGATGCGCTTAAAGAAAGCATTCTGTCTTATACTCCTAGTATGGTATCACAATTGACATGGATTTCCGAAGAAAAGATCATCAGGGCCGCAAGGATGTATGCTGAATCCACGCCTGCTCTCCTTCACTGGGGAAATGCTCTAGAAAACAACGGCATAAACATTTCACAAACTTGTCAGTCACTAATAATCCTTATGGCTATTACAGGGAATCTGGATATTCCAGGGGGAAACGTTCAAGCTACAGTGCCCCCAGTGATGAGTCTGCGAAAACTCATTGGAGCAGAACGATCTTCGCTTGACGCTCGAAAGAATCTTTGTCGGCATTACGGTGTTTCTCCCCGATTGCCTTTTGTTCCAAGTTCAATCCTCATCAAAACGATTCTAGACGAGAGACCTTATGCCATCAAGGCTCTCTTCATTCAAGGAAGCAATCCTCTTTTAAGTTATGCTGGTTCCGAGAGGGTTTTCAAGGCTCTTAATAAACTCGATTGCGTGATAGTATCCGACATCTTCATGACTCCCACGGCTGCCATGGCAGATCTTGTTCTGCCTGTTGCGACCAATATGGAATTTAATGATATAGGGCATTATGGGCTACCCCACGGTTACATACTAGCCAGACCAAAGATCGTTGATCCACCGGGAGAATGCCGTTCTGACATGGATATTATTAATGAATTAGGAAGAAGGCTTGGGTTTGGTCAATTCTTTTGGCATGGTATTGAGCATTTTTTGAATGAAATATTAGCTCCTTCAGGCATGAATTATGAGGAGTTCTCTCAAAAGGGTATATTAGAGGGAGAGAGAAGATATTTTAAGTACAGAGACGAGGGATTTGCTACACCATCTGGAAGGGTGGAGATCTTTTCTTCGATTATGGCAGAAGATGGATATCAACCTGTCCCCAGAACAAAAATCCCGCAGGATACTAATCACGCGTACCCCCTTTTAATGACAAGTGTCAAGCCGAAAAACTTTTTTCATTCAGGGTATCGTCACCTTCAGTCTCTGCGTAGGAAACATGGTGAACCAAGAATAAGAATACATCCTGAAACCGCTTCAAAATATAAGATACTGCAGGGCGACAAAGTCGATATTATAAGTCCTTACGGTCGAATTCATCTTATGGCTAAGATATCTGAGAATTGTCATCCACGTGTCGTTATGGTCGATTACGGGTGGTGGTTTCCTGAAAAAGGCAAAGAGGAGCTATTCGACTGGAAAGAATGCAATATTAACATTCTTACCAGTGGTGATCCTCCCTATGATCCCGTATTTGGAACAACACCTTTAAGAAACATTCCCTGTCGAATAGAGAAAGTCATCAAAGGTCATTCTTATGATCATTGATGCCCATGTGCATATTCTTCCCCAACGAAGGCTTGATGGCCTCTCCATATGGCTCGGCAGGGTTTTTTCGGAGCATCCTTTGGCCGGAAAATCATTCACGGATGACAAAATCGTGGGCGAATTATCCCGAAATGGGGTCACACAAATTTTTAATTATGTTTTTCCCATGAGGGCAGACGAAAGCCGTGAACTGAATCAATTCAATTACCATCTCGCTAAAAAATTTCCTTTTGTCATACCATTTGGATCCTTCCATGTCGAGAATGAGGACAAGAAGATCATTTTGGATCAGTGCGTGAATGATTTCGGATTTATAGGTTTTAAGTTACATCCTTATGTACAGGGCTTCTCTCCGGATGACGAGAGATTGCTTCCCGCCTATGAGAGGATTGAACAGCTAGGAAAGCCCATCAATATACACACGGGTTTTGAGGACTATTATCCAAAAATAGAAAAAAGAATCACGCTTTCCATCATAGAAGGGCTTATCCGGCGGTTCTCTTCATTGACCTTTATCATACCACACATGTTCTACCCCACACTCGAAGAGGGGCTCTATCTTTTAGATAATTATGAGAACGTCTATGTGGACACAACCAATATTTTCACCGCCATTTGTCAGGATGAGGAGAAAGGATTAACCAGAGACAAAGAAAGGGAAATCCTGCTGAAAACACTCTCCAAATGGAGCAGAAGGATGTTTTTTGGTACGGACCATCCTGCGGGGATGAGTGATCTAGAAAGAATCTTCAAGGATTTCTACTTACTTCAGATGGCCAATGCTGTTAGACAGGATCTTTTATTCAAAACAGCCTATGAATTTGCCAAGCAATATGGTTACCTCCGTGGCATTGAACCACAAATGGGAGGTCATTGAATTAGGTAAACAGGTAGCGCCATTGTTCTATTGCCTGGTGTTCTGTCGATGAAATTCTACGATGCCCATATTCATTTCCTTTTTGACCATTCAGAAGATGAATTGGAAGATACCTTTGCCTATTTGGAAAAAATCGGTCTTGCTGGTTTTGTTTCTATCGTCATTGCTGAATATCCTTCGAACATAAAAAGCATTCAAGACATGGTTCCAGAGGCATATCACCAAGATGTTACCTTTGATTCGCTGGAAAGACAAAAACAGGCTTGGCTTCAATTCAGACGGGCGGGGAACCTGGAGATCCTACTCTATTTGGATGCCAGATTCATTGAACGGGATATTAAAGAAAAAATTCAAATGTACCGAAGGCTGGGCTTTGTGGGAATAAAACTCCTCTATGTTCCAGAACAGGATCCCGTGCTAGAAATCGGCGGCATGCAGCAAGCCTTCGGTCGAAGTCGGGCAGAATCAGAGAGGGTAGCATCATTTATCGTTGAAAGCGGGGAGGATGGTCCTTCCATTGCAGTCTATTTCCTTAAAGTCGTCTAAAATACCTTCGTTTAAATTGCTGTTGTTACCCACGAGAAGTATAAGGCCACCACGGATGGCCAACCACTGGGCTCGAGGTCGCAGTCTATCCATAGTGATGATATTGGCATTCGTAAAAAGTATCTTTGAGTGCTGTTTACTGGGGGCAGCCATTGGATTTTATCATGATGGTCACGGCTTCGGTTAACGCTCATCTTCATTTTTGATTGTAACCTTTTCTAACGGATTTCGTAAGAGATTTTTCCTGTCCACCCGGTAGGTCTAAAAAAGGGGATTTTTCTGTTAGCGCTTGGCCGATTATCATTTCCCTACTGCCTTGGGATATGATAAGAGCACGGTTTCAACACGGTTTACACCTTGATCGATCTTGGTGTGCTTGAAGGAAGCTCTGAGGGCAAGTTTCGTTTTGGAGCCCGCCTCTATTTCCCTGGCCAAGGCAGCGACAAAAGGATCGGACCTCGTGTCGACCACTCGTCCGTATCTTCAAGAGATCAATCAAAAGACAGGTCTCTCCTTTTTTCTTGGAATCCGGTCCGGCTTGACTTCTCGTCGATCTGATGATCAGCCTTACTTAAAGAGCTTCGTTCACATCCCGCCAGCCTATTGCTATCGTTGCTGGTTCGGGCGTATACCAGACGCCTGCGGTTTTGAATGCGGCTATGCCCTGGAAGCCGCGATCCTACCTGAGGGGCCAGAGACAGTCGTCGCATTCATTGCTCCTCCCCCAGTCATTACTCAGGGACAAATCGATGAACTGGTCGGGATTCTCGATGAAGCTCTAACTCATGTGAAGGGAAGACAAAAAAGCAATCGCCATCGATCATGGGCTTCATGCGAGTTTTGAGGAGATCTTGGAAATTGAAACAGATGAAAAAAATGGATCAGGTGCTTGGAGATGAATAGGGCTTCGCGTCCCTTGAGTCTCCGCATTTGCCGTCGAGATCGCCAGTCGCCCGATCAAAAGGTGGAGTTATTGTGAGCAAAGGTCTCCAGAGCAAATTTGAGTGTGAGAGGAACATCAAAGGAAGCGAACGATAGAGGAGGTAAGAGATTATGGCAAAACGTGTTGGTATTGTGGGTGCTGCAGTGACACCCTTCAAGAGTTCATGGACGGAGAAGACTTATTACGAACTCGCCCAGATGGCGACGCGGGATGCTGTAAAAGATGCGAAGATCCCTATTCAGGATGTGGATGCAGCCTTTTATGGTATCTACAATGATATTTTTGAAAGGACAGCGATCCCAGAGCACGCCATTCATGGCCTTTGCGGGATGCAGAACAAATTCGGCATCCGAATCACAACTGGAGGGGCAACAGGGGCTTACACGATGTCTGCAGCTCACGCCTACCTGGCGGCAGAAAGATACAAGACGGCCTTGGTTCTGGGGGTGGAAAAGGCAACAGATTGCTTTGATTTTTCATCCATGTCTGCCACTCCTGAGGTGATTAAATCAATCGGATGGTCTGGAGATAGTTTTTTTGAACAGCCCATCGGGTGGTCCGCATCTGACAGTTATGCGGAGGTCGTTCTCGGTTATATGGATGAACATCCAGGTGATCTCAAACCGGAGATCACCGCAAAGATCTCCGCTCAATTGAGCCAGCAAGTCAGGGGGAACAAGTACGCTCAGAGACAGTTTGACCAGGTGACTGCCGATGAAGTTTTGAACTCAAGACTCGTGGCCTATCCCTTCAGAGAGTTGGAGATCTGTGTGTATAGCGAAGGGGCAGCGGCTCTCATCCTTGCTGAAGAGGAGACGGCCATGGCCATTTCCAAAAACAATGGCCAGCCGGTGATCTGGATCACAGGGTTGGGAGAATCCAATGAGCATTCCTTCGCTGGGAAAAAACATAAGGACATGGGCCGGATCATGTCCGACTTTTATGCCTCTCACAGGGCCTACGAGATGGCAGGGATCAAGGATCCGGCAAAATCCCTGGATATCGTAGAACTCCACGATGCCTTTGTGCATCAACTGGAGATTAGCATGGCAGAGTTTGGTTTAGTTCCCTTGGGCAGAGCTGACTCACTTATCGAGGATGGCCTCATGACCCCCGGCGGCAAATACCTGGTCAATCCCTGCGGGGGATTGATCTACTGTGGCCATGCGGTCGGAGCGAGCAACATCATGTCCGCCTGGTCTGCCAGAAATGAGCTAATCAAAAGGGGACTTAGGACGGCCCTCGTTCATGGAACAGGGAGCACGATTGCGCAGTACACAGCATGCCTTGTATTCGAGCATGAATAGAGAGAGGAGAATAATGATGATCGCACAAAAGGAAAAGCTTATCCCTTTAAAATATGTCCCTGACGTTGGTTCCATTACTGAGACGATAGACGGCAAAAATTATCTGATCGTTAACGACACAATGTACACCTTTTACCGGAGGAGCAGAGGTGAGTTTTCTGCTTTCTTCCTTGCCCTTCGAGACGAGAAAAAGCTTCTTGGATGCAAATGCACGGCATGCGGGCTGGTGAGGGTGCCCCCCTTCCTGACCCATTGCCCTGATTGTAATTTCGCACCCACAAAATGGATTGAGGTGGAGCAGGTGGGGATCATGAATAGCACCCCCCCCATTACTTATTTTGCAACATCCCTTTTTCAGGATATGGCCCCCTACGGTAGGGGCCGTGTCATCTTTAAGGGCTCGGATACAGCCCTGAGCGTCAATTTATACACGACCACCGGCATCTTGGTCCCAGGCATCATCAAAAAAGGAACCGAGGTTAAACTTGTTTTCAGGGATATCCGTAACGGAGATATGAGGGATGTCTTTTGCGTGCCCTCCTCAGAGCTTACGCGGAAACAGGTCAAGAAAAAGGGGCTTCTGGAATCGGAAATTGACTGGGAGTCGCCAGTGGAGCCGAAATTGCCCAATGCAAGGGCTAATGATGTGACCGTTTTCAAGAAGGTCTTTAGGGAAATCAGATCCATTGTTAAGGAGATGGATGGACATGAGAGGGCGCGAAAGGACATAGCTGGATGGAAGAGAAAAATTGCAGTCAAAACCCGGGGTGGGCAATTCACGATGATCATCCATGATGGTGATATCAAAGTGGAAGAAAAAGCAGTTAGATCTCCTGATTTTGTCATGGTCTGCGAGGATCCCAATACACTTCTCGACGGCCTTGCCTATAGAGGAGCGATTACCGACTCTGTCATCAACAAAAAACTCTGGATCAGTAAGAATATGGAATTTACCACAATTTTCAAACTGGATAG
>JAHECH010000205.1 GCA_024641835.1 Deltaproteobacteria bacterium | reverse complement strand
GTGATCGAAGCATCGGTAGGACGGACGCTTCTTTTGCTGGATTTCCCGCAGCCCCTTCTCGACTCCCTCGGCAAGTTTGGGATTGTGCCTGGGAAAATCCCGCATGGGACCTATCCAAAGGCAGCCAATACCAAAGATGTGGTGACAGCGTGTGCAGGCAGTGTGATCACCACTCACAAGGATGTTCCCGAAGACCTGGTTTACAGAATAACAAAGGCGATCAACGAGAATCTTGACCGGGTTCACAAGATCCATGCAAGCCTCGCACCCTATACAGTCGCAGACGGGATCACCGGAACCGGCATTCCCCTTCACCCCGGGGCAATCAGGTATTACAAAGAAAAAGGCCTCTTGAAATAGCATACTCTTCGCGAGGGCAAGTACGATGCAGCAACCCAAAAAACCTGGCGCCTCCCCTCAACGGTGGCGTCAGGTTTTTTCTCTGAGTTGATCGTTTCTCGATCTTTCGGGGGACCTATCTCATGCGCGACCTGAAGGGATGGTGGAACGTCCCCGTCATTATCGTCGGGATCGTTGCCGGGGTTTTTCACTTCTACACTTCCGGATTTGGTACGCCAGCCCCACGAATCCTGAGAGGCATTCATCTCCTCATGCTCCTCCCCATGATTTACTTGCTCTTCCCGGCCACAAAAAGATCTCCGAAGGAACGGCCCAGTGTGGCGGACTTGCTCATCGCTCTGCTCTGCGCCCTGGCCTGCGGGTATACCGTTATTGAAGCGGATTACCTCGATATGCGTTTTGTGGGATTCCATGAAGTCCGCACGATTCAGGTTATTCTCGGTGGACTCCTCGCGCTCGCCGTCATCGAGGCGTGCCGCAGAGCCATGTCCAGGTGGATGGCGGCGACCATCAGCTTCGTCCTGATTTATCTGATGACCTGCCAGTACTGGCCAGGCATGTTCCATTTCAAGGCCTTCTCACTCCCCAGGGCTGTGGAAATCCTCTATCTCGCACCCGATGAGGGAATATTCGGTTTCCTCACAGGCATATCGGCCGAGATTCTTTATATCTACATCCTTTTTGCCGCTGTCATGACAGCCACCGGCACGGGCGGGTATCTTATAGACTTTGCGACCTTTGCCGCGGGGTGGGCTAGGGGGGGCGCAGCCAAGATCACTGTCATATCCAGCGCACTCTACGGCACGCTGAGCGGCTCCACCGTGGCCAATGTGTATGCGACCGGAAGCTTCACCATCCCTCTGATGAAAAAGAGTGGTTTCCGTTCCAAGGAATCGGCCGCCATTGAAGCCATTTCAGGCACGGGAGGTCAGATCATGCCCCCGGTCATGGGTGCCGGTTCTTTCATTATGGCCGAGATTACAGGTGTGCCCTATTTCAAGATTATCACTATCGCCATCATCCCCGCTCTGCTTTACTATCTCGGCGTCTTCTTCATGGTTCACTTCACTTCTCTCAAAAGAGGAATCAAGTCCGTACCAAGGGAGATGAGACCCCCGGCCCGATCTGTCCTGAAGAAATCTTACTACTTCATCCCCTTCATCTCCGTCATAGCTCTCCTCGCCTACGGCTACTCCCCCAGCAAAGCCGCATTTCACAGCATCTGGATCGCTATTCTCATGAGCTACCTGGACAGGCGAACTTGGCTGACTCCCAAGAGACTGGTGGAGGCCCTTTGTCGCGCCATGGTGAACGCTGCACTGATTGCCGCGGTTCTGGCAGGGTCAGGGATGATCGTGGGGACCCTCACCCGGACGGGAGTCGCCCTCGCATTCGGGTCGATCCTCTTGCAGGCTTCCATGGGCAACCTCTTGATGGCCATGATTCTCGTGTTCCTCGTGGTCAGCGTTCTGGGCACAGGGATTCCAACCACCGCCGCATATATCATTGCCGTTACGGTTGGGGCTCAGGCCATGGGGCAATTGGCAGTCCCTTTGATTGCGGCTCATCTTTTTGTTTTCTACTATGCTGTTCTTGCAGACCTGACTCCTCCTGATGCAGTGACCGCCTTCGCAGCAGCCAACCTGGCCGGCTCTGAGCCCATGAGTACGGGCATTGAAGCCTTTCGGTTGGGGATCGCAGGCTTCCTGGTCCCTTTTGCTTTCGTGTACCAGCCAGCTTTGCTGCTCAATGGGACACTCCTCTCCATTGCTTTCAGCGTTGCTGTCACCGCTGTGGGAATTCTTTTCCTCGCTATTGGTATCGTAGGTTTTCTGGGGGAACCTCTATCCCTTTTCCGCCGGCTCATGATGCTGGCCGCAGCCTGTCTCCTTGTCTTTCCGTCCGGTTTCGGAATTGTGGCAGGATTTCTGCTTGGTATCGGAGTCATGACCTGGTCGCTATACGGCGGTTTCACTCTACCTCGAGCAAAGGTGTAATCGCTGCCTTCATATGGACGACCATGTGATCTCGAAAAGCGGACATTGTGGTTATGGTGGAAATGATGGCCTACCATCAAAGATGGCCTAACCCATCACAGATGGCCTAACCCATCACAGATGGCTCGACAGGTATTGATTAGGCGGACTTCCGCCTTGAAAGGTTCAGCTCTGGGATCCAGGGCAAGACATCATGTTGAAAGGGCCGGGTGAATTTGTATAATTCCTCATGCCTGTCTAAAAAGGATTTCGCCATTTTGCCGGGGCGTGGGGGTGAAAGAGACCCCCACACCCCGGCCCACGTGATCAGAGAAATGGCGACTTCACCATAGGAGACGGATATGACTCAGAATCCGACATCGAACGGACAAGAGATGTTTGAGGATATGTCTAATGATCTGGCGGACACGGAAAAAAGTGAGGCTCCCGGGAGAATCGCGTCGCGCTTTACCAGGCCTTCACCGGTTCCGAAGATCCTTTTAGGGGTGGGCGTTCTCCTCCTCATTATTCTACTTGTTCTCTTCTTCCGTGGATCAAACGGCGCGACCAACGAGGATATGAGTATTGTCAGGACCAGATTGGATCAGTTGGAGAAGCGGCTCGCCTCTCTCGAGAACCAGTTTCTCGCGCTTCAGCAGTCCGTGTCACGGCTTGATTCCGCAGAGAAATCTCTCAGGGAAAAAGTCGATAAGCTCGCCCAGCAGGTAGAGAGACCCACCCCGCCTCCGCCTCCTTCCCCCGCAAAAGCGAGGGTCACACCCTCCTCCCAAAAAACCTCGGCTGCACAAGGAGCAGTGCGCTACCACGAAGTCAGGCGAGGGGAAACCCTGTACCGCATCGCCAGGAGGTACAATATGACCATGGATGAACTGCGCCGCCTCAACCATCTGAAGCCGAATCAGAATTCTGTCAAACCCGGACAGAAACTCGCGGTCCCGGCGAATCGTCCCTGACCCGAGCCATAGGACAAAAAAGCCATGGATCTGGTTATCCAGAGCGTCAAAATTCAAGTCATTGAGCCCCATGTGCTTGGTTCAGAGAAAGAGCCTGCGCTGCTCTTTATCCACGGCGCAGGCTTAAATGCATCCATTTGGGACCCCCAGGCCAACCACTTTCGAGGAAAGCATCTGGTCTATCGATTGGAGCTCCCCGGCCATGGAGGGTCCGACTCCAGCGGGGAAGGAGAAATCTCAGCCTATGCCACATGGGTGCGTCAGGTCATTGAGAAACTGTTTCAGTCAGGAGCCTATGCGCTGGTGGGACATTCCATGGGGGGAGCTATCGCATTGGAGTTAGCCGCAAAACCTTTGAGAGGCTTACATTCTTTGGTGCTTATCGGCACGGGTGCGAAACTCGGTGTGACTCCTATCGTTTTTCAAATGCTCAAGGAGAATCATGACGCATTCTTCGAGACCATTGATCGGGTAGGGTTCTCTGCTGGCACTTCAAGGAATGTTCGCGATCGCGTTATCGAGATGACAAAAAAGTGCGCGCCCAGCGTGATCTTCAAAGATTTCCAAGCTTGCGATCGATTTGATATTCGTGAGCGGCTGAAAAACATCTTGGTGCCCACGCTCATCGCGTGTGGTGAAGAGGACCTCTTGACGCCGGTAAAGTACTCCAGGTACCTCCATGAAATGATCTCCGCCTCATCGCTTGCCATCATCCCCGGAGCGGGGCACATGATCATGGCTGAACAGCCCGAGCGCCTGAATAGAGCCATTGAGGCTTTTCTTGCTCAACCGATGCGATGAAGTGCGGCAGCCTTTCAGCGATTCCTCTTCAACACTCTTCTCTTTCTCGGATTATTTCTTGACATGCCGAGTCAGTTTGAGTATTTTGCAATCACCCTGAAGGAAAGGTTTCCCCCCGTTGCCTATGAAGATGCGTCCATTCGGAAACTTTACTCGTATTGTAACCTTATCCTTCGGGTTCCTCGCGATCGTTCTCTTTGCCCATAATGCGCTAGGCAGGGTGAATCACCGTAAACTTTTGTCCAAGCTGACTCTGGATCCAGACACATCCTCAGACACAGACAGACAATTCTTTGAGGAAACCCAGACATACCTCGGCACCAAGTACAAAAAAGGCGGGAGCTCAAAAGCAGGCCTTGATTGTTCGGGTTTTGTGAGGCTCATCTATGAAAAAATCTTTGGTGTGGACCTTCCCCGCAACGCCTCAGCACAACACAATGCCTCCCTTTTTGAAAAGGTCTCTTTGGATTCCCTCAAGACGGGAGATCTCATCTTTTTTTCTTCCGGCAGCAAGAAAAAAAGGATCAGCCATGTGGGCATCTATCTTGCGAACGGGGAATTCATCCATGCCGCGACCCGCGGCGGGGTAACCATTTCCAATTTGAACGATTCCTACTGGAAAGCCCGAACCTTTGATGCAAGGAGAATGGTGGGTTCTAGAACCTTGCCCACTGAAGCTTTCCACCAGTCATTTGCCGGTCTTTCCTATTCATTGGATGAGAGGAACAATATCTCACTTCTCTTAACGGAGGATTCCCTGTCCCCGTTCAGCTTGGAAGGAATGGATTACCGTCTTAAGGATAATCTTCCGGAGTCCTATCGCGGCATTGCTCTGGATTACAATTTTGAGCTTTTGAAAGACTCTTGGTCAGCCCATGTCATTTCTTTTCGCGATTATTACCTCCCAGGGCAAGGAAACCCTCTTTACCGTTCCGGTCTCAGGATGGAAGCATCCGACCCCTCATTTAGTCCTTCCAATGACCTCCTGGAAGCGCCATATGTTGAAGGGTTCAAGGTGGCCAGTCCGATCCGGCCTAATGAATGGCTAACCATAAATCCATCGATCGTCTATTTTGCCAATGCCTATCGAATGGAGACGAGAGATCTTCCGAGGCTTTCCATGGGTTTGGATGTGGTCCTGGCATCTTCAGCTGATCGGTGGTCATTTTCTACGGGCTTTCAGTATCCTCTCGGGGATCATTTTGACACGAGCCTTGCAGGTCTCTCGAATGACCAGGGCTTTGATCTCTCCCTTACCTACCGCCAGTGGCTCTCAAACAACGCGCAACTCTCGATTGCCGGAGAGAACCGTACGAAACTGTACCCATGGCTTCATAGCTCATCCAGCCCCCTTGATACACGAGATCCCAGATTCTCTCTTATGCTCAATTTCTTCTACTGATATCCGTCCCAGCGCCCTGGGCAAAAGACTTGTGTCCCTCTTTCCGACACAAGAGATGAGACGGGACCCGAAGCGGCGTTTGCCGCATACCCCGCAGAAATTCAACCAGGATGAGGACGTCTTCAAAATCGTCTGGAGGAAGAATGATTACGGAAAAAGACAAAGCGCTGAAGAAGCTAAAACCCATTGCGAAAGAATCAGAGAGTTCCCCCATGAGGGAAATGATGAAAATGATGGAGGACCGAAAAGGCCTGCTGAGCCTCTCCGCCGGCGAGGCCAATTTCGATCCTCCCGAGGAACTGATCGAATTGGCCTCTGAGGCCATGCGCAAAGACAGGAACCGGTATACTTCGACCAATGGGATTCCGCAGGTCCGAGAAGCAGTGGCCGAATTCGTAAACGACCAGTGGGGCGCCAAAGTCGATCCAGCCGCCAACATCCTCATGACCGTGGGCGGCATGGAAGCGATTTTCTTGGCCACGAGGGTCCTCGTTCAAAAAGGGGATAGGGTTTTGCTTCCAGACCCTGGATGGGGCGTCATGCGGACAGTCCTGGAGAGGCTCGGGGCACTCTTGGCCTACTATCCCCTTGAGGAAAAAGAGTCATGGTTCATCGATCACGAGGCTATTCTGAGCCGCATCGACGGGCAGACAAAACTTGTCGTCATCAATTCGCCTTCAAATCCTACAGGTGCGACCCTTTCGAAGGAGGGGTTCAAAGCTCTTATCGAAAGAGCACGGGAAAAGGGGTTTTTCATCCTCTCCGATGAGGTGTATCACAACTATGTTTACGGTGGGGAGCATGCGAGTGCGCTCCATTTCGACAGCCTCGACAATGTTGTCTTTATCAACAGCTTCTCCAAGACCTTTGCGGTAACGGGTTGGCGTCTCGGATACGCCATTGCTCATCCATGGATTATCCGGCAGATGGGGATCTTCAAGGAAAGCATATCCCTTTGTTCCTTTTCCATTGGCCAGTGGGCCATGGCCCAGTTCCTGCCTCACTGCGGGAGATATCTCAGGAAAAATCGTGAATTCTGCCAGGCCAATATGCAAAGGCTGGTCACGCGGCTCAATGCCATCCCGGGTGTTCGATGTCCATCTCCAAAGGGGGGCATCTACGTCTTCCCCGACTTCTCTCGAATCGAACCTTCCTCGCAGGAGCTCTTCAGACGCCTCCTGGACGGGGGAGTAGCCGTAGTGCCGGGCGTTTTCTTTGGCCAAAAGGGAGAAGGAAGAGCGAGGCTCATGTTCGCATGCCCCACAGATTATATAGACAGGTGTATGGAGCGGATTGAAGCGACGCTTCGCGGTAAACCTTCCACGGTGGTGACGAAGCTACCTGGCAACCTTTCGTGAATCTTGGAAATCGAAGCCTGTGGTCTCCTCCATGACCATTCCCAGGAGGTTCAGGTTCAACCTTTCGTTTATTTCTCGTCCATCCACTTTCACGGTCAGCAGGATGCCATGATCCCCAGGGCCCATGTTCCTGTATCTCCATCCTAGGTCAGTGTTGACGAGAGTCTCGGGGGTTATTCTTCTGGATAGGACTCCATGAGCGACCACAACTTCAGACGGCTTGCGCAGGTTCTTGTCTTGGAGAATGATCCCCTCAAAGACAAAACCCCCGCTTTCCTTCCTTTGGCTCAGGTAGAAGGTTCTGCTCCAGTCAATCTCCAGGTCCTTGTTTGATTTGTTTTCCAGAAATAAATTAAACCCGGTGCATCCATCTTCGTCGCAATGGAAGGATAGCTCAACATTGAAGTATGGATTGCTGCTCTTGAGAACATCTGGCTGGGATTTCCAGACCATTCTTGTTGTCTTGCACCCTGTCCAG
>JAHECH010000204.1 GCA_024641835.1 Deltaproteobacteria bacterium | reverse complement strand
CATAGACCGGATCGCCCGGTACGATAAAGAGCCTGCCCCGCGGCTCGAGGTTAAATAAGGCATAAGGCACGGCATTGCCGATACGGTCAGCCACGATGGAGCCTGTAAAGCGACCGGGGTAATCCCCTCTAAACTCCTCGTAGCCATCAAGCAGAGAATGCATGATGCCGGTGCCCCGGGTATCGGTGAGGAACTCGTCGCGGAATCCGATCAGTCCCCTGGTGGGCACGGAAAATTCGATTCTCACCCGGCCTTTCCCGTTGTTGACCATGTTGGTCATTTTTCCCTTGCGAAGCGAGAGTTTTTCTGTGACCACTCCGAGAAAACGGTCTTCGCAGTCGACCAGCAGCCGCTCTATGGGTTCGAGTTTACAGTCCTTCTCGTAGCGGTAGATGACTTCAGGCCGGCCCACGCAGAATTCATAGCCCTCCCGTCGCATGGTTTCAATGACAATGGCGAGCTGAAACTCCCCACGGCCCTTCACCAGGATACTGTCCAGGCCTTCACCTTGTCCCAGCTGGATGGCCACATTGCGCCGCGCCTCCTTCAACAGGCGCTCATGGATTCGGCTCCACTGGACGTATTTCCCATCCTGACCTCCGAAAGGCGAGGTGTTGACGGTGAATTTCATGGACACGGTAGGCTCATCCACGGTGATCCTCGGCAGAGCGTGCGGAGCCTCCTTGTTGCAGATGGTATCGCCGATCTTAACCTGCTCGATACCGGCAAGCACCACGATATCCCCGGGCTGAACTTCATCCATATCCCGAAGCTTCATGCCATCGTAGACCTGGAGCTTTGACACCTTCAAGGGCAAGGTTTCGCTGGATGCTACAATGCACACCAGATTGTCTCTGGACCGGGCCGTTCCGTTAAAGATTTTTCCGATCGCCAGCCGCCCCAAATAATCCGAATAGCCCAGGTCCGACACGAGCATCTGGAAAGGTGCATCAGGATCGTGGGATGGACCCGGGATTGCCCCAAGGATAGTGTCGAAAAGCACGTGAAGGTTTTCCCCTTCCTCGTGCAGGGTTCTCTTAGCGATTCCGTCTCGGCCGACCGCATAGAGCAGCGGAAATTCAAGCTGCTCGTCCGTGGCATTCAGGTCGATTAAAAGATCGTAGATCTCATCCAGAACTTCCTCAGGCCGGGCATCCGGGCGGTCGATCTTGTTGATAACCACAATGATCTTCAGGCAGGCTTCCAGTGCTTTTTTCAGAACAAACCGGGTCTGGGGCAGGGGCCCCTCTGAAGCGTCAACCAGAAGAATCGCCCCGTCGACCATGGAAAGGGCCCGCTCCACTTCGCCGCCGAAATCGGCATGCCCGGGGGTGTCGATGATATTGATCCGGACCCCTTTCCACATCACCGAACAGTTCTTGGCCGCGATGGTGATGCCGCGTTCACGCTCCAGGTCCAGAGTGTCCATCAGTCGCTCGCTAATCTCCTGATTGGCCCTGAACATGCCGCTCTGGCGAAACAAGGCATCCACCAGTGTGGTCTTACCATGGTCAACGTGGGAGATAATGGCAATGTTTCTTATGCTGTCGTTTGTCAGTTTTCTCGGCATCGTTCGAAATATCCAATTCTTGATCTGCTTTCCGGGCTAGCCGGAAAAAGAAATATAATCCTCCGGCCGGCAATTACAAGGATTTTCTTTAAGGATTTTGAATCTCGATAGGATGCCAAGAAATTGGCCCGGAAGTAGAGCTTGGAACCGCAATTTCAACCTCAAAATGAGCTAGCTCACTTGCCCTTGACACAGCCGCACTTTTCCGTATCATTGTCACGGGGCAGAATCCTTCCGTTCATCCAGTAACCTCTTCCCTGGAGGTTTGCCATGGAGCATCCCCTTAAGATTTGTTTACATGGCTCCCGACAGAATTTTTTGTGTTCTGCTGGGAGCCCATGATTCTCTGTTGTCGAGGACCCTTCCAAAAGGGCGAATCTCATGAATTCCTTTGACCAAAGGAGGCACGTGCTATGAGTGAACCTACAAAGTTGGATAGGACTTTTCAAATCATCATGAACCGCATGGTGAAGACAGGGCAAGCTCCCTACTATACTGAGGTTGCAGCGGAGCTGGAGGTCTCACCCGAGGAGGGGCGAAAAGCGCTCCATCAGCTGTTTTCCCCGGGGTTTCCCGGTTGGTTCTTCCCCAATACAGACTACATCACCTCTTTTGCCCCCTTCAGTAACCTTCCCACCCAGTACCGCATCACCATCGACGGCCAACAGAAGTGGTTCGGCCAATGAGGGTTCGAGTCGCTGGCGGTCAGCTGGCTCTTCCCAGGGAAACTTGTTCGGATCGAGGCTCCGTGTCTTGATTGCGGATCAGCGATCAGGGTTGAAATGAGAGATGGTCTCGTGCAGACCAGCGAACCAGAGGGTCTGGTGGCCTACACATCCGTCCCTTTTAAGCAGTGGTTTAAAGATTTACCCTACTCCTGAAGCACAATGAATCTCTTCCGGTCGGAGGAGCACGTCTACCACTGGAGCGGTTTCAAAGCGGAAACAAAACAAGGAATCGTTCATCTTTCCGAGATGGTGCAGCTCTTTTCCAATAAATTTTTTAAGAGACGCCTGGATCCGGATTACGTTTCCCGCATGAAGGATTACGAACGCGAATTGTTCAGAATGTTGACGGAAATTGGAAAGACCCGTGCTTTTTGGTCACCCTAGACAGAGGGTGTGAAATTGAGGTGTGGAGTAGGGAAACGATTTGTTCATGTGATTTGACTAAAAGCCTCATGGTGGATGAAAGCAGTCAAAATCCTGAGCGAAAGATCCGCCAGAAGGACTGCGGGGCATCCTTAGATACCTCTATACGCATCTGAAGGAACTTCAGAAGAAGGGGATTGAATTCGGAGACGCGTAGAAAACCAGAGGTCGGAGGTCGGAACTCAGAGGACAGATTAAAAGCGGATGACAGATGTCAGACGACGGAGGTGACCATGAAATTCTCTTGCTCCTTGGCTGTGCTGATGTTGACATTCGTCCTGGCTGTAGGTGTTGCCAAAGGACAATCCGATTTGGGGGATATTTTGAAAGGCGTTCAAAAGATGCTGGGAACTCAGGGCGAACTTTCCGAAAATAAGATAACAGCTGGGTTGAAAGAGGCTCTCCAGATCGGAAGTGGGAACGCTGTCAAAATCGTCTCTAAGAGGGGAGGCTATTATTACAACCCTAACATAAAGATCCCTCTCCCTGAGTCTATCCAGAAAGTCGAAGCTCTTGCCAGGGCCGGCGGCTTTGGCAAAAAGCTGGACGAGTTCGAGATGAGTATGAATAGCGCTGCTGAGAAGGCAGCCCCCTAGGCAAAAGGTATTTTTTGGGACGCGATAAAAAAAATGACTTTCTCTGACGCTCGAAAAATCCTGAATGGCCGCGAGAACGAAGCGACTGTCTATTTCAAAGACAAGACGCATGATCGCCTGAGTGAGCTTTTCAAGCCAATGATTCACCGATCCATGTCCAGAGTTGGAGTGACTGAGAAGTACCAGGCCCTGGAGCACATGGTTGCAGGAATCCCTATGGTGGGAAGCGAGCGATTCAATTTGGATCAGTATGTCGATGAAAAAGCTCTCGATGGACTGTTCTACGTTCTGGCTCAAGAAGAGAAGAAGATCCGTGAAGATCCAGGTGCCCGGGTTACGGATCTGTTGAAGGAGGTTTTTGCGAAAAGGTAGGCGAGATGCACCGATGTTGCGGGGAAGTCTGATTGTGATGCTACGTTCGGATACCACATACGAAGCGAGACAAAAGCAAGTCGAGATTTTCAGGCCAAATTATTATACGTCGCCACAAGGAGTAACCGATGAACTTGATTACCGTAGATCGCGAAAAGTGCAATCAGGACGGGATATGCGCCGACGAATGTCCCGCCCGCATCATAAGGATGGACGAGAAAGAGGGCTATTCCATTTCCACTCCGGACTTTGAGGATTTCTGCTTGAAATGCGGCCACTGCGTGAGTGTTTGTCCTACGGAAGCACTTCGTCTTGATTGGCTTGGCCCGGAAACTTGCCCGACCATCGAGAAGGAGCTAGGGATGAAGCCAGAGCAGGCCGAACAGTTTCTGCGCGGTCGCCGGTCCATCCGGACTTTCAAAGAAAAGACGGCTCCTCGAGAAGTCCTGGAAAAACTGCTGGAAATAGCTTGCTCCGCCCCATCGGCCAAAAATCTGCAACCCTGGCATTGGATAGTGGTGCAGGAGCCTGCAGAGGTTCGGCGACTGGCCGCTATGGTTGTCGACGCTATGAGGATGTTCCTTCGGGCAAGTCCGGAAGAAGCGGGAACGAGGGGATTCCCCCGCGTAGTGGCGTCCTGGGACGAAGGGTATGATCGTATTTGCCGGGGGGCCCCCCATCTTATAGTCGTTCACGCCGACAAGAATTGGGCATTCGGCGCTGAGGATAGTGCGCTTGCCCTGAGCCTAATTGACCTGTACGCGACAAGCATCGGGTTAGGAGCTTGTTGGGCCGGCTATTTCTATAAGACAGTGAATGCCTATCCCCCTCTATCTGAAGATTTGGGTCTACCCGCTGATCATCTCGCTTTTGGAGCGATGATGATAGGATATCCTAAATTCAATTACCCACGCATTCCCGTCCGCAATCGGCCGCGGGTGGTTTGGAAGTAGTCGTGTTGCAGCTTCAATCAAACCTTTGTTAAGGACAGATCTGTGAACTACTGCAGTCCTGGTTCTGCGGCATTTCTTGAATTTGAGGCCGAATTTTTAATCGCGACAAATTGAGGGGTGGAAGATGCTCAGGGGGTCTGGGTGTCAGGCCTTGCCCTGTGCCAAAGGGGACAAGGGAAGTGGGATGTCCTTAAACAAAATGACTCTGAAGCAAGGAAGTCGAAGAAAGAGCGGTCGAAGAAAAGAACGGTATCTCAAAATGGACACGAGAGCTTCAGGTGGAAATCTCAAGGACCCCGTTGACAACACTCGCTGAGTGGCCTATATATACCACTTTGGTATCCTAGATGTCTGAGTCAGACCTATATCCAACGGCAAACAAATTTCATCTAAAAGGAGGAATTCATGGCAGCGAAAAAGAAAGCTAGGAAAGCATCGGGCAAAAAGCGGGCTCCCATTCGCAAGGTGACAGTGGCAAAAACGCTAATGACCAAGACCGCTATGATGGAGGAAATTGCGGGGAATACTGGATTGACAAAGAAACAAGTCTCCTCTGTTTTCGACGAACTGGCCGTTTTGATCGAGGGTCACATAAAAAAGGGTGCTGTAGGTCAATTCACTTTGCCGGGGCTGATGAAAATCGAGGTGAGGCGCAAGCCAGCAACCAAGGCTCGCAAGGGTATCAATCCGTTTACGGGCGAGGAAACGATTTTCAAAGCCAAACCGGCTCGGAATGTTGTGAAAATCCGAGCGCTGAAGAGGATCAAGGATATGGTCCTATGAGAAGTTGTGATTCTAGGAGGGATGGCGGGTTCCGTCCGCCTTCCTTCCTACTGGCCTCCTTCAAATTTAAAATGAAGGATTCGTATTAAGCTGCTTATTTTTGACACAGCCGCACTTTTCCGTATGATCCTTCAAAACTAGTATCCTCCCTTGTGCCCAGGAACCTCTAGCCCGGAGGTTTACGTGAAAAAGCCAGAATGCCCCGCTCGGAAGAGCGGGGATGAATGGACATGGGCCTAAGATCGAATAGTCAACAAGTTAGAATGGCTTTTTCTATAGAAGAAGCCCCGTGCGGAAGCACGGGGTTCTTCGCGATGGAGCACCTCCTCAAAATGGCCCTGCCCGCGGCATGGCATTAGGCCGCTGTTCGCGAGGACCTGGGCCGGACTGATGGTAAGATTTAATCCTCGTGAGCTTTCGAACGGCTGTGCCGGGAGGGGGAGAAACCGATGAAGAAAATTTATTACCAGGTGGAGAATGAGATTGCCATGATCAGAATGGACGACGGGAAAGCGAACGCCATGGATTTCGGTTTTTTCGATGAGATGAACGAAGCCATTGATCGCCTGGAAGGTGACCGAAATGGTGATCGGTATTCCTTTCCCCGGTAGGATGCCTCTGATAGGCCGTTCCGCACCACAGAGCATCAAAGAGCAGAGGACGGCAACCACAACTGCAAAGACAGAGCACAGAGAGTCAAAGATCAGAGGTAAGCGTAACAATGCCGGAGGTCAAAGAGAAAAAAATCCTCTTGAAAAAGCAAGAGGTGGAGCTGAAAAGTGCAGCAAATATTGACGTGTGGGAGGGGGTTTTGAATCATAGCATATTGAACCAGAGGTCAGGCGGGAGCACACCAAGTTTTTTAACCGGGCAAGTCCGTGGCGCCAACACGGACGTTTTTTGCAAGGGGCCTAATCACTAATCAAGCTGGGACCCCGAACAGATTTCTGATGGCGTGGTAACCGTATCGTGGAATAGTGGCCCAAGGAATTTCGAAGGAGGGATAGGATGATCTGTGCGAAAGATATTATGAGTAAGAATGTAGCGACTGTAAGGGAAGATGCCAATGTAGTAGACATAATACGGCATCTGGTAGACAACCAAGTCACTGGCCTGCCTGTAGTTTCTGAAGATCGGCGTCTGTTAGGCATAGTAACAGAAAAGGACATATTGGAAATTTTGTTGCATGACAAGGATGTTAAAGAGAAAACAGCTAAAGATTTGATGACCACTGAAATCACCTATTTTGATGAAGATGAGGATTTGATGAAGATATTTAAATGTTTGGTGGAAAGCAAATTCAGAAGGGTCCCGATCTTGTCAGAGGGAAAATTGGTGGGCATTATCAGCAGGGGAGATATTATCAATTTTCTCTCCAAAAGAGCAGGGGGGGCAGCAAGGGGCAAGAGCGACGAATAAAACTCTCATGTAGAAATTGCGAGAAACCTACAGTGAAACTTGAGGGAGACAAGTTATGGACAAACATCAGATGCTTTGGAACGAGAAGGTAGCAAAGGATATCATCGGACATCTGGAGAAGCGCCGGATTGTGGGCAGCTACGCTTCTACAGCCGATCAGGCTAGAGACGAGATTGTAGCAATGATCGCGAAAGGAGCCACTGTGTTTCGCTGTGGCTCGATGACGGCGGCAGGTATGGGTCTATGGGAGGCGATAGCCAAGATGTCTGGAGTTGAGCTGATCGACCCTTATCAGCCAGGAGTCTCCGCAGAAGAGGGGCTGGAACGAAGGCGCAGAGGAATGACGGCTGACGTGATGATCGCCAGTGCCAATGCGATTACGTTGGATGGCAAACTGGTCAACCTCGATGGTATGGGGAACAGGGTTGCAGCCATGGCTTTTGGGCCCAGAAAGGTCATTTTGGTGGTCGGAATGAATAAGGTCGTTTCAGACTTGGACTCGGCCATC
>JAHECH010000203.1 GCA_024641835.1 Deltaproteobacteria bacterium | reverse complement strand
GTCTTTTCAACGGCTTATCTACGGGGGAGTTCTGCCCCCTCCCGCTGTTCCCCTCGACTTCGCTCGGGGCCAGGGGTTTCCCCCATAGATAAACCGTGAAAAGACAGCGCCCTCCCGCCAGTCACTCCAGAAATGACCCCAGTCCTTCCCGGCGTGCGGGTCGTTGTGAGAGATCCCTTTTTGGGAGCCCATGTGAACACTTTTGAACGATTCCGATTCCACTATTCCTGTTCCGCAGGACAGACCTATGCCTAAGGACAAACTCCCAGTGACACAGGCCATTCGAGTCTTGAAAGACCAGAGGGTCCATTTCATCCTTCATCCGTACAAGTATCAGGACAAAGGTGGCACTTCTGTTGCTGCAAGAGAATTGAATGTGGATGAGCATCTCACCATCAAGACGCTTGTCATGGAAGACGACGAATCCGAGCCATTGCTTGTGCTCATGCACGGTGACAAGGAAGTTTCTACGAAGAATCTCGCCCGGTTCCTGGGCGCCAAAACGGTCACACCTTGTGACCCTGAAGTGGCCCACAAGCATACAGGATACGTGGTGGGCGGGATTTCTCCTTTCGGGACAAGAAAAGCACTGAAAGTCTATGTCGAGACGACTATTCTAAGCCTGCCCCGAATCTACATCAATGCGGGGAAAAGGGGACTTCTTGCAGAAATGTCGCCGGAGGATTTAAGGCGAGTCCTGAATCCGATTCCCGTAAATGTGGCGATTTAAAAAGCCAGGAGACAGGAGTCAGGAGTCAGGAGTCAGAATACCGTTTTCCCATTGTTCCATGATTCCAGTAACCCATCACGCCCTTTGCCAGTTTTAGGTGCTGAACATCGCTTCAATCTTCTCTCTGCTCATCTTGAGATAATCCCTGTCCCCGGAGAACACTTCGAGCGTCACCGTGTCATTGTACCCACTCTTTTTCAGGGCTTTGATAATAGCCGGAAAATCTATGGTTCCAGCCCCTATCGGGAGATGAATGTCTTCTTTACCGAAATTGTCGTTGGCATGGACATGGCCGATGCGACCCGCAAACTTCTCGATGAATGCGAGGGTTGTCTGCCCTGTGGGATCAGCAACATGACCATGCCCCGTGTCCAGCGTCAGATAAAGGCTGGGGAATTTCTCAAAGGGTTCAACGAAGTCTTCCGGTTTGACCAGCCAGTGGCCTCTGGGGAACATGTTTTCCATGCAGAGGCAGAGCCCCAGTTCATGAGCTTTTCCAACGATGACTTCGAGGCTCTTCATGGCGTTTTCTTTTACTTTCCCCATCACAAATCCACCAAGCCCGGAGACATAGCTCGGATGGAGCACGACTTTGAGGGTTTGAAGATGGGCAGCGACTTCAAGGGAGGAGAGTATCTCCTTCAAAGAGGCTTCTCTCAATCCTTCTGTCAGATCCGCTGTGGAAATGAAAGTGGGTAGGTGACAAACCACGTCCAGGTTGAAGCGAGCCAGGGCCTTCAACAGGTCATTTCCCAATTGCTGGATGGTGCTGTGATGCGCCTGAGGAGGGTCCATTGCGATCTCCAGATAGTCGAACCCCAATCGTGCGACAGCCTCCACCTCTTCCAGCAAAGGTCGAACAGGAAAATTCATCGCTCCGTACAGCATGCCTCTTGTCACCTCCCTTCACGACTTTTTACCATTCCTTCCCGCGCTACCTTTGTCGATGCGAAAACACACAGAGGGGTCGTCCACGATTTTATGCTTTCGGCTCCGGAATAACAATAAATTGACAATCTACCTTAACTTATCCGCTTGACTTTTAATACAATTTTTCCTAAATTTGGAACATTGATTTCCTCCTATAACCGTTTGATCTGTTCGAGTGAGCTTGGAAAAACCTTGGACCAGCAAACCGTAGAGATCATTTTGCCGAATCAGCTGGGCTATGAACGCGTCGCCATGAGCACAGTTGCTGCCTTTGCCAAGTATTTCGGATTCCTTCCCGATCGAATTGAAGATTTGAAGACCGCTGTTGCTGAAGCATGTATTAACGCGGTTCAGCATGGCAACAAAGACCGCCCGGCTGCTCGTGTTGTTGTCACCATGAGTTTCAGGGATAACGTTCTCAACATTTCCGTTCTTGATGAGGGAGACGGGTTCAAGCAGGCTCCAAAGGACCCCGACATCGTCAGGATCATGAACAACCTTGATCCCCCCGTGGGCTTCGGCGTTTTCTTGATGAAGAAGTTAATGGACGAATTCGATTATAAAAAACTGCCCGATCACCGCAACGAGGTTAGAATGGCCATGAAATTGGGGAAATAGGGGGAAAAGGAAGAAGGGATGACCATGCAGCAGCGACCAAATGAAATCATGTTCCAGAAGCATGGCGAGGTCGCCCTATTAAACATCAAGGGTGACATCACAGCCTTTTCCGAACCCTTTCTCAATGATGCATACAAGAATGTAAACAGCCAGGGCGCCAAGAAGATCCTTTTCAACTTCGAAGACAAGGCTTACATCAACAGCGGCGGCATCGCCGTGCTCATTCAGGTTCTTGCACAGACAAAAAGAAACAATCAAGAGATCGGCATTACCGGGCTATCGGACCATTTCAAGAAGATCTTTGGTATGGTTGGGATTACAAAGTTCGCAACAATTTACCCAACTCTGGAAGAGGCCGTGAAAGCGATGTAGACGATTCCTTAACCGATGAAGTCTTTTGCATGTAGCAAACTGAGCTTGGTTCAGAAGCGCGTCTAGCCCTCCACACCGTTTAGAATACTTCCAGTCACTTAAAACTAGCCTCTTCCCAAGACAAGATAACCCTCACTGGTGAAACACTCATGTCAAAAGAGAACCTCCAGCACGAAGTAGAAACACTCAGGGCGTCGCTTGCGCAGGCAGAAAAGGCCCGTACTGAACTGGATCGCCGCATTTTTCACCTCAAAACCCTCTACGACGTCAGCAAGGATATCTATGGCAGTGTTGAGACGGAGACGATTCTCAAGAATTTTCTTCTCATGTCGATGGGCAATTTCGGAGCCGTCGCTGGCTTTATTCTACTGACTAATGTCAACTCCATGAAAATAGAGCATTTCATTCAAATAGGGATAGAGGATAACGATTCATTGTCCTTTTGCGGGCAGTGCCAGCGCCTTTTCGACGAGAAGGGCTTCTACCAATCGACCGCCGAAATCAAGAGGATTTCGCAGGCCGAATCCTCCCTCTCCTCAATCATTCTCACCCTTCCTTTCATTCTTGATGACAATACGCTTGCTCTTTTCGGTCTGGGCCCCAAGCTGGCAGGTGATGCTTACAGCCAGGATGACAAGGAACTGCTTTACACGTTGCTCAACAACGTATCGGTCGCCATCAAGAATGCGAGATCTTTCGAGGAGATTCAGCGACTCAACAAAAACCTTGAGATGAAGAATATTGAACTCAGTGCATCCCTCAGAAAGATTGAAATTTTGGAAAGGATCAAAGCAAACCTCTGCAAATTCATTCCTACCACAGTGACCCGACTCATTGACAAATCCCCCACCGGTGCGATTCCTGAGATGGAGGAAAAAGATCTTTCAGTCCTCTTCCTTGATATTGAAGGATATACCGGCCTTTGTGAACGGCTAGGGGACACCACGGTTCACGACATCATTGAGAGGCACTTCTCGGTGTTCATGGATGCCATCTACAGAAATAATGGGGATGTCAATGAAACAGCAGGTGATGGCCTTATGGTACTCTTCCTGAATGAGGACCTGAAAACCAATGCCCTTGAGGCCGTCAATGCAGGGCTTGCCATCAAAGCGCAGACCGTCAAAATAAAAGAGCAGTTTAGTCAACTCTACCGGCCGCTGGATGTGAACATGGGCATCAACTCAGGCCGCGCCCTTGTGGGAGCGGCGAAATTCGAAAGCATCACTGGTTCCCGGTGGACGTACACAGCCAGAGGAACGCTGACGAATGTGGCCGCCAGGATCGGTGCTCTGGGCAAGAGAGGCAGCCTCCTGATGTCAAGGGAAACAGCGGAGCGGGTAAGAGGACAATACTCACCCGCATGTAGGGGAAAATTTAAACTCAAAAACGTCTCAGAAGAGGTGGAAGTCTTCGAATTGTAGCCCTTTCCTTCTCTGGAAACTGCGCCACAATGACTTTTCGTCATCCCGAGCGAGCCTTACCTTGCGTGTCCTCTCTCTTCACGGAAAATTCAACTCAATCTCCCTAGCCCGGCTATCATAGACTGGGACCTGGGGATTTCCTCGTGCTCTATGCTCCACGCTCCAGGCTCTATGCTGAAATCACGAGCGGGTGGAACTCAATAGCGTCTTAAAATGGATTTTGACCTCTTGTCTTGTTTCTTTCAGCCTGGCAAGAAAGTGCGCGGCGAGATTGGTCATGATTCGGTATCCGATATCCCGATCTTCTGATGCCAGCTTTCTTAACGCAGCTGTCTCCATGCAAAAAAGGCTGCCGTCTTCTACGCAGTGTGCTGATAGGCTGTATTGATAAGGTGGAACAAGGGCGGAGGACCCAAAGACGTCACCAGGGTCTCGCAGAATGGAGATGGGCAGCTCAAAGTCTTTTTCCACGAAGGTCATCAGCTCTACGGCGCCCTTCTTCACTATGTAAACGCCATTCGCTTCCTGGCCTTCCTTGAAGATCTGCTGGCCTTTTCTCATGGAGACCTCTTTGCCGATAGCCGTCACTTTCCTCATCTGGCTCTCACCCAGCCCTCTAAAAAGATAAGTAGAAGATGAATCCATGGACGCCACCTCCATTGCTTTTGATCAATAAACTCTCCTGTCTCATTTGCCGGGGACGATTCATTTCTCCGTGCCGCTCATTCCTGGTTGCTATTCTGATCGAAGAAATTCTCCTTCTTAATCAATGGCCCACTTCATTGACTGGACTCCGATCGGCATGTGAGATATAATACTAATAAAAGGGTTTCTTGTTCAAGATGTCTTGCATTAATCAGAAGACGCCGCTTGCGAATCTTTGAGCGTCAATTGAGTTCAGAAATCCATCCATTCGGCCTGACTCAAGAAAGATGAAACTGCTCCTCATTAACCCCAAAGATAGAAAGACGTCTGCTCATTCGAACCACTTTCCTCCCCTTAGCATGGGTTACATTGCTGCCCTCACCCCAGCCGATTGGCAGATTGAGTTCATTGATGAGAACTTCGGTGAATTTACGCTTAGAAAAGCTGATCTGGTAGCTATCACTGCTATGACCATCCAGGCAAATAGAGCTTACGAGATTTCCAGTGTCTATCGAAAAATGGGGAGTCCTGTCATCCTTGGAGGAATACATGCTTCCATGGTGCCGGAAGAGGCCCTGAATTATGTATCCACCGTAGTTGTTGGAGAAGCAGAATCCTTGTGGCCAAGGGTTATCCATGATTTTCTCGGCGGTCGTTTGAAGTCCATTTACAAGAGTGATACCTTTCCCCCTCTTCACAACATGGCAATTCCCCGAAGAGGCATATTCAGCAAAAGATATCGTTTCGACTGCATCCAAACGTCCAGAGGCTGCCCCTTTCATTGTGACTTCTGCTCAGTCCCTGTCTTCAATGGCCGGGCGTTCAGGCTAAGACCCGTTGAGGAAGTCATCGAAGAGCTCAAAACCATCAAAAAAAATCTCGTGTTCTTTGTTGATGACAACATTGTCGGCGCCGGTCCGGCGAACGAGGACCGGGCGGTAGCTCTTTTCGAAGGAATCCTAAAAACCGGCATCAGAAAGCACTGGATTTCCCAGGCTTCCCTGAATGTCGCCAAGAACGACAAACTTCTCCGCCTGATGAAAAGAACAGGATGTCTTGGTTTGCTCATAGGCTTTGAGTCGCTGGACAGGGAGACGTTGTTAGAATCAGGGAAATCTCAGAACCTGAGAAAAGGTGAAGCTCCCTCTCAAGTCTATGGGGAGGTCATCGAGAAACTCCACAAACACGGTATCGCAGTGAACGGTTATTTCTGTTACGGTTATGAAGACACCAAAGAAACAATCCTTAATTCACTCGATTTTATACTTCACTCCGGAATAGACATAACCAATACGCCTATCTTGATTCCCTCTCCTGGAACGCCCATGTATGCTAGACTGTACGACAAGTTAGAATTTAAGAACTTCCCTCAAGACTGGACTCAATATCTTGGACGCCTCGTTTATTGCCCAAGGAAGACCTCCAAAAAAGAATTCTATGAGGCATATATCGTCTCATCAAGGAAACTCATTTCCTTAAAGGAGGTTTTAAGGAGAAGTTTTCGCAGCCTCAAGTGGTCGAAAAATCCTTTCCAAAGCTTGATGATCCTTCTCTTCAATCTGGGTTACAGGAAACTTCGGAAGACACACCTCGACTTTTTGCTGGGACAAGATCCGGACTTCAAACTGGCTTATGAGGAATTGGAAACCCGCCATAGTTTTAATGTATAGATGCTTGAGTTCCTCTCCAGTCCTGCCTTCGCTCCACACGAAAATTCGCAAGCACAGGCTACGGCTCTCTGCGCTTCAGGATCAACAAACCCATCATGAAGGCGCTGACTGCTAAGCAGGCGTAGGCGAAAATGTCTCCATGCATGGTGTAAAAGCTCGTCTTTTCAGACACTGAGATCTGATGGGTGAGATGGCCCTCCACGAATATCTCTTTGTGGTTTTTCTCCAGTTTGGCAGATATCCTGCCATAGGGATCTATAAAGCAGGAAATGCCCGTGTTTGCAGCCTTGACAATGGAGATCCTGTTCTCCACGGCCCGAAATATCGTGATTGCGAGGAATTGGTAGGGGAAAGCCGTTTCCCCGAATGCCGCTTCGTTGCTGATGTTAGCAATGAAGTGGGCGCCTTTCTTCACAAAAGCTCTGAACAAGTCGGGGAACAAGGTTTCCCAGCATATGAGCACTCCGAACTTGCAGCCATCATCAAGACTGAACAGGGTAACATCCTCACCCGGTATCAGATACGTTCTCCTCCCTTCAGGAACGATGAATTGAGGCCATGGAATCACTCCTTGATAGGGGATGGCTTCTTCGAACGGAACCAGGCGAACCTTGATATACTGTCCCAGGAGCTTGGCCTCCGGAGAGAAGAGAAGAGCCGTGTTTCCTCCTTTGGAAGGATCAATAGGCCCCTTGGCGAACTTGGGATATTCCGAGCTCCCGATCAGGAAATAAGTGTTGATTTCCTGGATCATGAGAAGCAACTTCTTGAGAAGAGCCAGGTTCTTTAAAACGTATCCCGGAGTTGCAGCCTCCGGCCAGACAATCATTCTTGGCCGGTCCCTGGATGCTTCTCTGCTCAAGTTGGCATAGCGCTCCATGATCCATTCTGCAAGTCTGGGGTCCCACTTCTTGTCTTGCTCAATGTTGCCCTGGATCACGGATACAGTGATTCCTTTTTCTGCA
>JAHECH010000789.1 GCA_024641835.1 Deltaproteobacteria bacterium | reverse complement strand
TAGAATCGGCGGATATTACGAGGTTATTGATGTCTAAGAGCGGGAAAAAGAAAAGCGCAGGCGGGCTGGTCCTTAAGACTAGCGAGGACATTAAAACTTACGAGGTTGTCCCGTCTGGCTCTATCGCCCGTATCCGCTCTTTTGGCGCTGCCTCCCCGTCTGTTTTCGTCGTCCTCGAATGGGGGCAAGGCTCTAGCTGGGACGTTGTCCATGCCATCTACGGCTATGCTAGCCCGATTATCTCAGGGGACTATATCGGAGACGGGGTTAAGGCGTTCCGCGTAAGGCGGATTAATGCAACATCGTCAGACCAAAACTCATTCTTTTGGTTAGATTGGTTGGAAAAATGAGCACAGGATTTCATAACCAGAGAATCCTTTTTAACGATAACGGCGTTCTATCTGACGCCTCTATCGCTCTTAACGATTTCCGTTCTGGCTCGCTAGCCCTCCCGTTCGTAGCCGCAGAGGACGCCCTATACGTCGGGGCCGAGATGCCTTTTAACCATCTATATTTCGACGTTTCCGCAGCCAACGCAGCCCCGTCTAGCGTCGCTATCGACACATGGACGGGAACACAATGGCAACCCGCCGTAGATATCCTAGATTTTACGGCTTCCTCTGGCGCTTCCCTTTCCCTGCCTGGCCCGATTGTTTTCCGTCCAGACGAGGACAATCAGGGTTGGCTATTAGAAGAGGATAGCGAGGACGTTAGCGGCCTCGCTGGGACACGTATCAGGCTTATGTATTGGCTTAGGATTAAATGGTCCGCCGATCTAGACGCTGGCACGGTAATTTCCCATATCGGCTATCGATTCAATGACGACCAAGACTTATTCAGTTTCTACCCTGATTTGAATAACAGCGATTTCCTCGAAAGTTTCAAGGCAGGTAAGACGGATTGGAAGGAACAAGAGTTCCAGGCAGCCCAGTCAATTATCATGGATTTGAAAAAGAGGAATATCATTTGGTTTCCCGGCCAAATCCTAGACTTTCAGCTATTTAAAGAGCCCGCCATCCACAAGACGGCGGCTATCATTTTCGCTGGCCTCGGGGGCTCGCAGGCAGATGAGGCGCTTAAGGCTGAAAAGCGATACGATACGGCTAAGAATCTTGAGCGCTACAACCTAGACCTAAACGCCGATGGCACGCTGCAGCGGGCGGAAAAGACCATTAAAAGCTCTTGGGGCGATAGATAACGCATGAGCCAAATCAGCATAGTCCATACAGCCCTAATCGACCGAATCGCCTCGGTGTTGCCGGACTATCGCAAAATTGCCAATCCATACGAAATTACCAACAACCCCGGTTCTATTCTGAACAAGGGATTTGCCGTCGCTATCGGCGAGGCAGTTAATACTCAGAGGACGGTTAAGGCCCTTCTATTTGAGCTTAGGACGTTCGAGGTTTTCCTTATTCGTTTAGCAACGCATACGGAGAACAACGTCTCTAAGCGTGTCTCCCTAGAGCAGGAGATTATGGAAGATGCCTTTTCCATTAAAAAGGATTTGGAAATCGAAACGCAGCTAGGTGGCGAATGTATTTCCATAACCTACATTTCGGATAGCGGGCTGCAATACATTGTCCCAGAGGGAGAGGAAGCCAGCCGGGACAAATATTACGCCTTAAATCTAGTTTTCGATTGTGAATACAGAGAAGACCTAACCTTGTAGGAGGGGCCGATGGCCATTCAATCACGGGCAGACGCCCTAGCTATCAAAGAAGAAATTACAGAAGGCGTTCCTGTTTTCCCCACAGCTAGCGGGGATTTCATTGCCCCGCAGGACGATTTGGCTCTATCGCCATCGTTTGAAGTTTTGGAGAACGCAGAACGTAAAAACAGCCTTGGTAAAGCTAAGAGCATTCTAGGCTCGGAGGCTCCCACGGCTTCCACGTCTCATTACTTCCGGGCTTCCGGCGTTGCGGGAACGGCCCCGGCCTATTCGGCTCTGCTTAAGGCTGCTTTCGGAACGCAATCGACAGCCGTAGAGCGCGACACGGTTGGCGGATCTACCACTACCGTCATTAACGTAGACACGGGAG
>JAHECH010000202.1 GCA_024641835.1 Deltaproteobacteria bacterium | reverse complement strand
TGAGGGGACAAGGACCCGTGTTATAGACATAGCGATAGAATATGAAATGCTTGGCCACTCACCTGATGAGATCATCAGTTCACACCCTCATTTGAATCTGCCCCAGGTCCATGATGCCCTTTCCTTCTATTACGAGAACAGGGACGAGCTTGATCAGAAGCTTGAGCAAGATCAGGAGTTCATCATGCGGCTGAAGGAAAAGATCGCTTCAAAAATCGCATAGACAATGGGCAAGATCAGGATCTACACGGACGAAAGCGTCAATGTCACCATTGCTGAGGGCCTCAAGAGAAGGGGGGTGGATGCCTTTTCCGCCAGAGATACGGGCAAACTGGGACTGACGGATGAAGAACAATTGGTCTACGCCGGCAATGAAAAGGCGGCCGTTTTCACCCACGACACTGATTTTCTTCAGATTGCGGCGAGATGGCTGGATGAGGGAAGGACTCATCAGGGGATCATATACTGCCATCAGAAGCGTTACTCGATAGGCGAATGCGTTCGGAAATTAAGAATGCTGACGTCTGTGCTTTCTTCTGAGGGTATGGTCGATCATATTGAATTCTTGTAAAGAATTTTGTGGGACGCCACTTTGCTTTGTCATAGGGGTAGATTGAATGATCTGCCCCTTTTTTGTTCATCTCACCAGGATGCCCCATTGCCCATCGAATCCGGTAATCTGCTAAGAAGCCAAGTTGCGTCCGGACCTTGACAAATCTCCGGGCAAAGAATACAATTACAATAAATGCGATACAAGGAGGTTTGACATCATGCCTCTTAGTTTGAGAATTCCGCCGGGAAAGGAAAAGATGATAAAGAAGGCTGCGGCTAAAGCAGGAAAGACAAAGTCTGCCTTCGTTCTTGAAGCTGTGGACGAGAAGCTTGGGCTCGTCGAAGATCGCGAGCAGACGATCAGGAAACTTGCGGGCTGGCTTTCAACTGAGGAGGCAAAGAAATTGAGAGAGTCCCTTCGCGTATTCAACCAGATTCACGATGGAGACTGGGATTGAAACTGGTTCTCGACACAAACATCTATGTGGACTTCGCTGCAGGCGCATCGGAGACAGTAGATTTCATTGCCACTTATGGGGAGTCTCTTTTCTTGCCTTCCATCGTTATTGGGGAATTAGAGTACGGCTTTATGAAAGGTCAGCGCCAGCAGCTTAACGAAAGGAAGCTTCAGCAGTTTATTAACCGTTTAAAGGTGGATATCATTCCCGTAGAGACTGACGTAGCAAGGAAGTACGCCTCCATCTGTTTCTCGCTGCGCAGCAAAGGAACCAAGATCCCCATGAATGATGTCTGGATCGCAGCATGTTGTATGGAGGTGGGGGGAACGCTGCTGACCCATGATAAGCACTTCCAGAACGTCGATCAGATAGAAACCGTCGTATTGCCATCTTCTACTGTGTAGGCATTTTCCACATGCATCGCAGCACTATGTTCCCGTCCCCGCGCTATCAGGGTGAGGGTTGCTATCCCTTACAAATTCACAGCCATGCCTTTTCTGCTTACTGACTTCACCCCAAAGTCCCCTGCCCTCTCCTGATCCAGATCCTTGTAGTTCAGGTTAAGATTCCGACTCGTCGTCTCTAAACTAATTGCCGTTCGTTTGATTTCCCAGAGTGTTTCTCCTTTCTTGATTGATGCGCTTCGGGTCTCCCCCGAAACGAAAAAAGCCCACCGGATCGCAATGGATTGACTGGGCTGGGTTGTGGTTTATGGCGGCAAAAAAAGACCGCCTGCCTCACGAACCTAAGTGCTGAATCTCACCTCCTTTCTCTTTCCAGGATTTGGCCAAGAGCATTTCGGGCGGTCTTGCCCGAAAGGCCCTTTTAGTCGGCTCTCTCTTGTCTCTGGAGAGCAGCCTCATGCCCGTGAAAGATCAAGAGATCAGGGAGTCCAGCCTGTTTGGGCTAGTCGTAACCTCACGATTTCCTGGCAGTACAATAGGCTTGTGATGCTAGTCAAAGCCAGATGGAGCTATTTTTGTCAGGCATTTGGCAAGTTTTCAAACGCCAACGCCCTTCCGAATTGTGGCGCTTAGTCCTAAAATCGGTTAGTATTGCCTACCGTGGACCGGCTGGCGTTCGCAGTCCGGCAGACGGCCTTTGACGTTAAACAAAGAGGGGTTTTACGCGGATGAGTATAATCATTATTTGCTGAAGGATTATGAAACCGAAACTTGGCATTGTCGCACTTTTAGACGCGCTGGGTGCACGGAGCACCTCGATCTCAGAAGCACAAGCATATGTGCATGCAGTCAGACATCTCCGCCAAAAGATACCCGGCACACTCGCACTGACCTTATCCACAGCCTCACGGTCTCAGCAGCATTTTCGTTCTCTGAAGGCATTGCGCCCGCACTTTTTCGGCGATTCAATACTGATGACCTACCAGGTCAAGTCGTCTAGGAGATTCGACGACTGCTTCTCGCGCATGGCGTTTACTCTCACAAGTCTTATCGTTGATGCCCTTGAAAAAGGAATCCTATTTCGTGGGGCGAGACCGTCAAGCCAGTCACCTCTTGAATGCCTCCCTGCTCCGGAAATGAAGTCATCTTTTCCGGCTGCATAGCCTGTCATTGCCTCACTCGATCATGACTCTCCCAAGTACGCTTTGCGCACCATCTCGTTTTCGCTCAGATTCTCTGCGCTGTCGTGCAGCACGATGCGTCCGGTCTGCAGCACATAGCCCCGACTTGCCACCAGGAGTGCCATGAGCGCGTTCTGCTCGACCAGGAGGATCGTGGTGCCCTGCGCGTGAATGTCTAGGATGATCTGGAAAATCGCTTCGACCAGAACCGGCGAAAGTCCCATACTCGGCTCGTCCAGAAGCAGGATGCTCGGACGGGACATCAAGGCGCGTCCGATCGCCAGCATTTGCTGCTCCCCGCCGGAGAGTGTGCCGCCCTTCTGAGTCCGCCGCTCTTTCAACCTTGGAAAGAGCGCAAACACACGTTCTATGTCTTGCTGGATGCCGGTCTTGTCGCTGCGGTGGAAGGCACCCATTTCCAGATTCTCCAGCGTCGTCAGCCGGGGGAAGATGCGGCGGCCTTCCGGCGCCTGGCAGATGCCTATTGCGACGATGTCGTGAGCCGGGACGTGGTCTATTCGCCGTCCCTCGAGCGTGATCGTTCCCTCTTTGGGCCGCAACACGCCGGAGATCGTCTTGAGCGTCGTCGTTTTGCCGGCCCCGTTCGAGCCGATGAGCGTAACGATCTCGCCCTTGTCGACGGTAACGGAGATGCCTTTCAGGGCATGGATGTTGCCATAATACGTGTGAACGTTGTGGAGTTCAAGCAGTGCCATCTTCCTCGCTCTCTGTTTCCGCCACGACCTCTTGTTTTGCTCGCCGGATCCCCGCGGCGACCCCTTTGCCTAGGTAAGCTTCGATGACTTTGGGGTTGGCACGCACCTGCTCCGGTGTCCCTTCCGCGATCTTGGCGCCATAATCCAGAACTGTGATATATTCCGAGATGCTCATCACCACTTTCATATCGTGCTCGATCAACAGGATCGTGATGTCCAGCTCGTCGCGCACGCGCTTGATCAGCGCCATCGCGTCTACGGTTTCCTGCGGGTTCATGCCGGCAGTAGGCTCGTCCAAGAGCATTAGCTTCGGATTGGTCGCCAGAGCCCGTGCAATCTCCAACCGCCGCTGAAGTCCGTAGGCAAGGTTCTTGGCGAGCGTCTCGCGTTTGCCGTCCAATCCAACATACGCCAAGAGCTCCTGAGCGCGCTCGCGAGCTTTGGCCTCCTCCCGCATCATAGACCGCGTTCGCAGCAGTGCGTCGTACCAAGCCGATTTCAAGCGGCAGTTCATGCCGACCAGCACATTCTCGAGAGCGGTCATGTTGCTGAAGAGACGGATATTTTGGAAGGTCCGTCCCAGCCCCAGCGCAGTGGCACGATTGGGACGCAGGCCGCCAATCTCCTTGCCATCGAGCAACATCTGACCCGACGTCGGCTTGTAAAAGCCAGAAACCATGTTGAAAAAAGTCGTCTTGCCTGCGCCGTTCGGGCCGATCAGACTAGCGATCATGCCTTTCTCGATATCGAGGTCGAGGTCGCGCACGGCGGCCAAGCCGCCAAATTGCTTGCTGATTTTTCGAGCCTCCAACAAGGCCATGGCGATCTCCTCCGTTATCCACTTTCTGCAGGCTGGGGCGTCTCTTCCTCGGTCGCGCGCAGTTCGGCGCGCCGTGCGGCGCTGGGAAAGAGTCCTTCGGGTCTGAGCACCATGACGACGACCATCGTCAAACCAAAGAAGAACCACCGCCACAGGGAGAGGTCAATCGTTGCCAGCGCAGAAATGTGAAGCTCCTGACCGACGCTGCGCGCGAAGACGGTGGTCTGAGTCAGGATGACGCGGTCAAAGAGCTGGAGCAACATGCCGCCGATCACGACACCCTTGATGTTGCCCATGCCGCCGAGAATGACCATGCACAGGATCATGACCGACAAATTGAACTTGAACAACTCCGGGAAGATCGCCTGCAGCTTGGCCGCGTAAAACGCTCCCGAAAAACCGGAGAAAGAGGCGCCGATGGCAAAAGCCGAGAGCTTGGTTCGAACGGGGTCAACCCCCATGCAGTCCGCGGCTTTCTCGTCCTCGCGCAGCGCCATCCAGGCTCGACCCAGGCGCGAATCCTGCAGGCGCGTGCTCGCGAGAATGACGAGGGCGGCAATCAACAGGATCAGGTAATACCAGGGCGTAGGGTCGAAGCTAAACTTGAATCCCAAGATCGACGGCCGGCCGACCGGGTTCAGCCCCTGCACCCCATTGGTCAAGTTAAAGTCACTGAGCAGCCGCCAGGGCCCAACGCCAATCGTCACACTGCCCAAATTGCGAATGACGACGGGCACGATCTCGCCAAAAGCCAGCGTGACGATGGCCAGATAGTCACCGCGGAGGCGCAGCGTTGGCGTGCCGATGACGATGCCGAAAAACGCGGCGATGATCACGGCGGCCCAGATGGCGATCCAAAAGTTCAATTCCAGGTGATGCGGCGGCCAAGTGAGGACGCCCGTGGTGTACGCGCCAATCGCAAAGAACGCGGCGTAGCCCAGGTCGAGCAGGCCGGCATAGCCGACGACGATGTTCAAGCCAAGGGCCAGGATGACCAGGACCAGCACGTCGGTGACATCGTTGACGATTCCCCAATGGAACGTCTTATCCACCAGCGGGAAGATCAGGAGCAGAAAAATCCAGAAGGCCCACGTGAGGATTCGGCGCTGCCGAGCCGGCAGTGCTCGCCAGGGCGCTGTCAATGCTCGCCAGGGCGCTGTCAATGCTCGCCAGGGCGCTGTCAACGAATGCCAGATTTGAGCCATAGAACCCCCCCCACTCAGTCTTTCTCCGGTGTCCGCTCGCCCAGGAGCCCGGATGGTTTGAAGACCAGCACCAGGATCAGTGTCGTAAAGACAAGGGCACGCGTCCATTCCGAGGAGAGATACTGATCGCTGGTGGCGTTGAGAAAACCGATGACGTAGCCGCCCAACACCGCGCCACCGATATTGCCGATGCCTCCCAAGACCGCGGAAGTAAAGGCCAGGAGACCGGCGTCATAACCCATCAGGTAACGGCCTGTGTTCAGGTAGATGCCGACCATCATGCCGGCCGCACCGGCAAGGGCGCCGCCTATAAAGAACGTGTTGCGAATCACCTTCTCAACGTTGATGCCCATGAGCGCCGCCGCCTCGCGATCCTGGGACGTGGCCCGCATGGCCTTGCCCATCTTGGTGTTCCGGATGAACAGACTCAAGAATACCATCAACGGCACGGTGACGCCCATCAGAAACACGTCTTTGGTCGTGAACAGCACGGCCGTCTTTATCCCCAACACGTTGTTGAGAATATCGATCGTGGGGAAGATGTTCGGATAATTGATCTGGCTGGGTCCCTTCCAGATCATTCCCAAATTCTCCAACATGAAGGACATGCCGACGGAAGTGATGAGCGGAGCCAAGCGCGGGGCGCGACGCAACGGCTTGTAGCCGACGCGATCGACCAGCATGTTGATCGTTCCCGTGCCGGCCATGGTCACAACCATGACCCCGAAGATAATGACCCACAGTTGCCAGCCTCCCAGGGTACGGTTGACACCGAGAAGTCCCATCAAGGTCAGCGAGATCAGGAAACCCCACATGTAGACGTCGCCATGGGCGAAATTGATCAGCTCGATGATGCCGTACACCATGGTGTAGCCCAGGGCGATCAAGGCCAGGTAAGAGCCGAGCGTGACGCCGTTGATGATGAGCTGAATGAAAAGTTCAGTCTGGGTCATCTAACCCCATCCCCCCTAAGATGATTTGAGGATCTTCTTGTCACCACGCACGTTCACCAACCACTTCCAGTGCTTCCGCGCCGCACAGAAGCAGCGTTTCCGCCGCCGACCTGTCCGCGGTTCGACGAGAAGCGCGTCCAGCGCGACGCGGGCGAACCGACGCTGCTGCACGGGGCGCGGGCGCTTGACCCATAGCCCCTCCTTGAGTGTGAAGCTCTATGGGCCCTCAGTATAGCAAATCTGAATAGTTGCAGAGGAAACATAATTATCTTGGCGGGGATGCGGGTTAAGCCACACTCCCAGAGCTTAACCTGGCGATGATGAAGCTCATCGCCAGGTTAAGACGAGATTCTGCGAATGCTACTGGCAGGTCATGTCGCCACTGATATTCCTCTGCCAGACATACTTGCCGCCTTTGAACAGAAAGCCGGACATAAGGTAGGTCGTCGGGTCGCCGTTTGCGTCGAAGGTGATCTTGCCGGAAACACCGTCCAGATCCTTGGTGGCGCGCATCGCGTCGAGGACCGCGGCGCGCTTGGCCGTGACGTCAGTGGCCGTGTCGAGCCTTGGCGCCGCGCGTTTGATCGAATCCAGGACCACCAACATGCCGTTGTAGGCGTAGATGGACCACCCGATGGGGTCCGCGCCGTACTTGGCCTTGTAGTTCTTGAAAAAGTTCCTGCCTACGTCGGTCGGCAGCTGATCGAGAGCCGGACTGGCGAAGGTCACGTACAGGTTGCCGTTGAGGACGTCTGGGTTGACCGCTTTGGGAACAGCGTCGGAATACATCGCGTCGTCGGACATCAGTTTCATGGCCCCCCCCCTGAACATTCCCAGTGCGTCCATTTGCTGCGCGATCTGAGGACCGCCGGAATCCACCAGCCCGCCAAAGTAGACGAGGTCCGCACTGGAGGCTCTGACTTTGGTGAGCAGAGCACGAAAGTCAATGTTCATGGACTCGACGCCATCGTGTGCGGCGACGTTCAGCCCGATCTTCTTGGCGCTCTTCTCGAATACGTCGGCGATGCCCTTGCCGTACAGTTGGCGGTCGTCGAGGATGTAAACCTTCTTGAAGCCGAGGCATTTCGCCCACGCCGCACCGGA
>JAHECH010000201.1 GCA_024641835.1 Deltaproteobacteria bacterium | reverse complement strand
AGCCGCATAATCAATCAAGGGTGTGCCAATGTTGCCGCCCACAAAAACCTGGAACCCTGCCCCTTCCAACATGGCACCCAGAAAAGCCGTCACCGTGGACTTGCCGTTCGTGCCCGTGACAGCCACCATGGGTGTATCCATCCACTGCGCTGCCAGTCCCATCTCCCCAACGATGGGAATTCCCCTCTTTCTCGCCGCATCGAGCGCCTCCAGGTCCAGAGGAACTCCAGGGCTCACGACAATGAAGTCTGAGTTCAGGAGAGTTTCTTCCCTATGGCCGCCCGTTTCCAGGGCGATCCCGAGATCCCTTAGCTCGTGGATGAGTTCCGAACTGAAGGCCTTCTCACCTCTCATCTCGCTGATCGTGACCTTCGCCCCCTTCACGGTCAGCCACCGGGCAGCGGAAAGCCCTGACTTTCCCATGCCGATGACGACAACCTTTTTATTTTCCACATCCATCTATCGTTCCCTTTTCACCTCAGCTTCAGGGTGCTGAAGGACAATAGGGCCAACACGATGGCGATGATCCAGAAGCGAACCGTCACTTTGGATTCAGGCCATCCCTTCAGTTCAAAGTGGTGGTGTAAGGGAGCCATACGAAAAATCCTTCGCCCCCCAGTCATCTTGAAGTACGCAACCTGAAAGATGACCGACAGGGTTTCCACGACGAAGATCCCTCCCACAAGGAGAAGCAGAAATTCCTGTTTGGTCATAACCGCGACGGTTCCGAGAATAGCCCCCAGAGGGAGAGAACCCACATCGCCCATGAACAGGTCTGCTGGAAAAGCGTTGTACCAGAGAAAACCGAGTCCTGCTCCGACTACGGCGCCGCAAACCACGGCCAGCTCACCGGTTCCCGCCACATAGGGAATCTGAAGGTAACTCGCGATCTTCACATTGCCCGCCAGATAGGCAAACACCAGATAAGTCGTGAAAGCGATCACAATGGGTCCGATGGCGAGCCCGTCCAGGCCGTCCGTGAGGTTTACCGCGTTGGATGCTCCAACGATGATGAAGACGGCCAGGGGGATATATGCCCATCCGAGATCAGGCGTCATGGTCTTGAAAAAAGGAAAATACAGCCGCGCATCAAACTCGGGCTGAAGATAAAGAATGACGGCTACGATCAATGCCACTAGTACCTGAAGGCAAAATTTTCCTTTGCCGGTGAGACCCTTGCTGCTCTTGCGGACCGTCTTCAGATAATCGTCCGCGAACCCAATCAGCCCAAAAGCCACGAGGACAAACAAGATCAGCCACACATAGATGTTCTTGAGCTCAACCCAGAGGAGGGTGGATACCATCACAATGGGGAGAATCAGGCATCCGCCCATGGTCGGTGTGCCAGCCTTGCCCTTATGATTGGGCGGTCCATCGTCCCTGATATGTTGTCCCACTTGCATGACCCGGAGTTTGTGAATCACCCAATCTCCAACGAAGAACACAATCATCAAAGCGGACAGAGTGGCAAGGATGGTCCTGAATGTGATGTAGCGAAAGACATTCAGCCATGACATTTCAGGGTGGAAGAGGTAGATCAGCCTGTACAGCATGGATTCATCCTTCTCACTTTTTGCGGGGTTGATTTCAGACCCTATCCCTTCTTGTCACCTGGCCTTGAGCAATACCACCACTTTTTCAAGGCCCACCCTTCTGGAACCTTTCAGAAAAATGAGATCCCCTTTTCTCATCATTCCCCTAATCTTTTCCGCCATGTCCTGATGATCCCTGGCGATCGATGCCCTGTCCCGAGGGAATCCTTTGTTGATGGCCCCTTCGATCATGAGTCGGGCATGTTCCCCGAGAGCCACAAAGCCGTAAGCTCCGATCTCTGCGACCCTCTCTCCCGCTTCCACATGAGCTGCCACAGTTTCATTTCCGAGCTCCAGCATATCCCCCAGACCTACGAGAATCCTCCCCCCTTCATCCACAAGAGCTTTCAAGGAGTCCAAGGCCGCTTTCAGGGCATGGGGATTGGCGTTGTAAGTATCATCCACGAGCGTGCATCCACCTGGAAGCGGGGAGAGCATGAAACGGCCATCAATGCCTTCAAAACTGTTCAGCCCTTGAGCAATCCGGTCCGGAGACTCCCGCGAAGCGAAAGCAATGGCAGATGCAGCGAGGGCGTTGTAGATGTTCTGGGCGCCTGGAATACGCAACCTCACGGGAACGGCCTCTCCCGCATATCGGATGTCGAAGGAGAATCCCTCACGGCCCAGGTTCTTGACATCTTCGGGCTGCACGTCGTTCTTCGGGCCAAGGCCGAAGGTCATGACTTTCTTCTGAAATGGAGCGGCTGTGCTCATGAGGAGCTCATCATCTCCGTTCAAAATGGGCTGGCCCTCCGCAGACATTTTCTCCAGAAGCTCCACCTTTGCCTTGGCCACACCCTCAACGCTCCCCAGACCCTCTACATGCACCTTCGCCACATTGGTGATGAGACCTACGTCAGGGTCTGCGATTTCGGTGAGCCGGGCAATCTCTCCTGCCCTATTCATCCCCATTTCAAGAATAGCGGTTCGGTGAGTTGCCTCCAGGAGGAAAAGGCTCAGGGGCAAGCCGATGAGGTTGTTGAAATTGCCCTTGTTCTTCAGCGTCATTCCCGAGAGTCCGAAAATCGAGGCTGCCATCTCTTTGGTTGTTGTTTTCCCCGTGCTTCCCGTAATGCCAACCACGCGTACTTGGTGTTGATGCCTCCACCAGCTTGCAAAATCTCCCAGGGCTCTCAACGTATCCGGGACAGCGATCGCCACAAGGTCTTTGCCGGCCGGAATAGAAGACGGGCGGCCTCTCTCAATGACGATGCCCTTCGCTCCCTTGTTCACTGCATCGTTCACAAAATCATGGCCATCCAGTTTCTCGCCCTTGAGCGCCCAAAAGAGTTCCCCTTCTTTGATGGCTCTCGAGTCAGTGCTCAGGCCGCTGAAGACCGTTCCCAGACAACCGCTGATCGTTTCTCCCTGGACGATCGATACGATCTCCTGTGCATTGACGGCACCCCATCGGGCTGTCATTTACGGCCTCTCAAAGGCCGCTTGAGCAGCCTCTTCTCGATCATCAAAATGTCTCTTTTCCTTTCCGATGATCTGGTAGTCCTCATGGCCCTTGCCTGCAATCAGGACAATGTCTTTCTGATCTGCCAGAGAGACCGCCTTTCGGATCGCCTCTCGCCGATCCACTTCGAGGAAATAGCCTCCGCTGATGTGATCGTGACTGACAGGCCATGCGAGGAGTTTCAGGCCCGATTTCTTTGTCCCTGTCTCGATTTCTTTGACAATGGAAAGAGGATCTTCGCTTCGTGGATTATCAGAGGTGATGAAGACCAGATCACTGTGTTCGCCCGCCAGAAGCCCCATGTCGTATCTCTTGCCTCTATCCCGATCACCACCGCATCCGAACACGGTGATGAGCCTTCCTTCTGCGTACGGCCTCAGAGTCTGCATCGCTTTCAAAAGCGCATCGGGCGTATGGGAGTAGTCCACCACCAGGGTCAGCGACCTATGGTTGTGCACCACTTCCAGCCTCCCGGGGACCACCTTGAGTCTCGCGATTCCCTCCGCAATAGTCTCCAGGCTCAGGTTGAGGGCAAGGCCGGCAGCGGCAGCCGCCATGATGTTGTAATTATTGAACCGACCCAGCAGAGAGGATCTTGCCACGATGCTCCCGGCGGGTGTGATGAGCCTTACGCGGATGCCTGTCCTATCCGCCGAAATGAGTTCACCCAGCACCTCGCATTTTGCGTCAAGACCGTAAGTCCATACCCTGGCTTTTGTCATAGAAACCAGTCTCCGGCCATAAGGATCATCCGCATTGATGATGGCGTGCGGTCCGTATGCTGGGCTGCTCTTGCCAAGGCTCACAAAAAGCCGGCTTTTGGCTCTGAAATACTCCTCCATGGTCTTGTGGTAATCCAGGTGGTCCCTGGAGAGATTGGTAAATATCCCCACCCGGAAAGGACAATCCTGCACGCGTCCCTGGTCAAGGGCATGGGACGACACTTCCATGACCACGTCCGTTGCACCCCCATCAGACATTTCCCGCATGAACCGCATCACATCCAGGGACTCGGGCGTAGTGACAGGTGCCGGGCAGATGTTTCCCGAAAAACGATAAGTGATGGTTCCCAGGACTCCAGGCTTTGCCCCTGCCGCTTCCAGGATAGATTCAAGGAGATAACTAACTGTAGTTTTTCCATTCGTTCCGGTGATGCCGATCAGGTTCATGCCGCTGAAAGGACTTCTGTAGAACTGGACAGCCACTTTTGAGAGAGCTTTTCTTGAGTCGCCCACTTTGACCCTGGTCACTTGCCCCTCAATCCCTTTGAACTCCTCAGCGACCACGGCAACCGCCCCTTTCCTGACGGCCTCCGGGATATAGTCATGACCGTCAAGCTGATGACCTCGCAGCGCCACAAAGAGGTACCCTGGTTTCACCTGGCGGGAATCATAGGCGACTCCATTGATCTCCAGGTTTTGGTTACCGGACAGATCACTCTCTGGCAGGTCTTTTAGGATATGACTCAGGTTCATCATGTTTCTATGTCGGTGGTCTGAAACTGACTTTCACCTCTGAAACCTGGCTCAGGGAGGACCCGGGCTCGGGAACCTGTTTAAAGGCCAAACCAGTGCCTTCCAACACGACCTTCAGGCCCAGGGATTCTCCTCCCCGGAGAACTTCCCGCATACTCAGCCCGCTAAAATCGGGCAATTGGTTTGGACCTTCCTGGATCAGTTCGACATGGAGAGACGACGCTGAACCCTTGTCATTCCTCTGGCCCGCTTTGTCTTCTCCTTTAGCAAGCATGATATCTGGATTGACCCGTAGGTGGTTGAGCGACCACGTGGCCACTTCTTTGAACACAGGTGCGGCGACCAAGCCCCCATATTTCTTCATTTCGGGCTCATCCACCATCACGAGGACGGCAAGCTTTGGTTTGTCCGCTGGCACGAGCCCCAGAAAGACAGTGACATAGTTCTTGCTAGAGTAGCGTCTCGTGCGAGGATCTACCTTCTGGGAAGTCCCGGTTTTGCCGGCAACCTTGTAGCCGGAGATAGCCGCCAGGGTGCCTGTGCCTCCCTTCTGGCTCACCACCATCTCCAGGATTTGGACAACTTCCTTTGCCGTGTCCGGGGCAATGATCTTTCTTACCACTTCGGGATGGTTCTCTTTCACCACCCTTCCATTGGCATCTTTCACGGCCTTCACCACATAGGGCCGCATCAGCTTCCCTCCGTTGGCAATGGCTGCCATGGCCATCACGAGCTGAATGGAGCTCACGGTGATGCCCTGGCCGAAAAAACTTGTCGCCTTGTCTATTTCTGTTGCCTCCCGGGGCGGCCTGATGTATCCTTCCCTTTCTCCCTCCAGGTCAATGCCCGTTCTCTCTCCAAATCCGAATTTCTTAAGGTATTCCACGTAACGCTTATAGCCGAGTTTTTCACCGATCTTGACTGCCCCGATGTTGCTGGAATAGGTGATGATCTCAGAGACACTCAGTGTTCCATGCCCTTTTCCGTCATGGTCATGAATCGTGTTGTTTCCAACCTGGTATTCGCCGTTCTCACAGAAAAATAAGCTTTGAGGCGTCACCGTGTCCGTATCAAGAGCGGCTGCGAGCAGGAAAGGTTTGATGGATGAGCCAGGCTCGTAGACATCGGCAATAGCCCGGTTTCTCCATTCACCGGGATGGTACTTCCAGAAGACATTGGGGTTGAATACAGGGACGACAGCCATGGCGAGAATCTCACCTGTCTCGGGGTTGACGATAATGCAGTGGCCTCCCTTTGCCTTTGTTTCCTCCACCGCTGCTTGGAGGGCCTGTTGGGCTTTGTACTGGATATCCTTGTCGATGGTCAGGACAAGGTGATGCATCTCCTGGTCCTCGGGCATGGGCCTGCTGATGTAGAACGGCCTTCCAAGGGCGTCCCGCATTTCAATGACACTGTATTCAGGCCCCCGTAAGAACTTGTCGTAGCTTTTCTCCAACCCCTCCAACCCCTGATTGTCATCGCCCGCAAATCCTATGACGTGCGCACCCACTTCCTTGCTCGGGTAATAGCGTCTGGTTTCGGTGGTGACTCCTACGCCCTCCAGCCCGAGCGCTTTCACCTGCTTGATCCTTTCCGGGGATGTTTTTCTATCTAACCAGGCAAAGAGTTTGTCACTTTGAAGAATATCGAATAGGGTACTTTCTTTCATGTCCAGAACTTTGGCCAACTCCCTGGCTGCTTGAGCTTTTTTTTCCACGAGATAAGGGTGGACGTAGATGGATCCCATTTCAACACTGGCCGCCAGTTCATGGCCCTCCCGGTCATAGATGATGCCCCTCTTGGGTGGGAGCTTGACGACTCCCCTGTACCCTGCCCTGGCTAGAGAAGCGAGCTTCTCTTTCTGCAGCACCTGGAGCTGGTACGCTCTGGCCAAGATAACCCCGAGCGCGACAAGGAAAAAGAAAGCCACCAGGTAAATTCGATATCTGATCCCTTTTTTCTCACTGACCTTCATGGCAAAAGGATAACCTGCCCGGGTGTCGCTGCTCTCAGTCCTAAACGACGGGCTGCCTCTTCCAGGTATTGAGGGGACTTGAGAGTGGCGAGCTCCAGCCTCAGTTTCTGGTTCAGCTCCTTCAGGTTCAGCTCCTCATGTTGCAGCTTGCTGATGTCATAGCCGATCTGGGTCCCTTCAAAATTGGACCAGACATATCCAATGCCGCTTCCCATGAAGACCATAAGCAGCGTGGCAATGAGCAGGATATGAGAGGGGCTGAGGTGAAGTCTGCTCCTCTGCTTGGAATTCTTTATCCGAATCCCGGTGACGGCATTTCGCTTTCCCTGGATCTCCGATAGTTTTACCGCCCTAACCATGCTAAACCCTCTCTGCTGCTCTCATCATGGCGCTACGCGCCCTCCGATTGCCCTGGATTTCCCTCTGATCCGGCCTGATTCCTCTCTTGTGAAGCCTCTTGAACAGAGGCGCTTTACCGCAGCCACAGACGGGAAGGTCCGGAGGACATCGGCATCCTCTCTCCCAATCAGTCATGGCTCTCTTCACCATTCTGTCCTCCAGGGAGTGATAAGATAAAACAACAAGGCGCCCCCTTCTGAAAATGAGTCCGGGTGCCTTATCAAGGAATGCTTTCAGGTGTTCCAGCTCTCTGTTGACGGCGATCCTCAGGGCCTGAAAGGTTCTGGTCGCTGGATGTTTCGCTCTCGGGTGATGAGATCTCGGGACCACCGACTGGATCAGATTCGCCAGTTGAAGTGAGGAATCGATCGGCCTCTTACTGCGTTCCCTCTCAATGGTCTTCGCGATTCCTTTAGCCCTTCCCTCCTCACCGTAAGTTCTCAAAATATGCTCAAGCTCTTGTGCTGACAGCTGATTGATAAGCTCCTGAGCGG
>JAHECH010000200.1 GCA_024641835.1 Deltaproteobacteria bacterium | reverse complement strand
TGATCATCTACGGTGCCGTCACGGATACGTCCGTGGGGAAGTTATTCATAGCCGGGATCATTCCAGGGGTGGCCATCTCCATCATGCTCATTATTTATTGCTGGCTTCACAGCGCCCGCATCCCGGAGCTTGCCTCTGCAGTCCCTTCATCCTGGGGCGAACGGTGGCGGGCTTTCAAAAGGGCCGCTCTTTCTCTTCTCATGCCGCCGGTCATTGTTGGCGGCATCTACCTTGGTGTTTTCACCCCCACAGAGGCGGCCGCTATCGGGGTGACCATGAGCTTTATCATCTGCTTTTTCATCAACCGTCGGTTGGGACTGAAGGATCTTTCGCCTATTCTCAAAGATACCATAAAGACAACGGCCATGATCTTCATGATCATCGGCGCAGCCAACTATTTCGGACAAGTCCTCACGATCAACCAGATTCCCCAGCAGATCGTCAAACTGGCTGTTGACATGGAGCTCGGGAAGTGGACGTTCCTCATTTTCGTGAACTTCCTGCTCCTTTTCTTAGGGTGCTTTCTTGAGGTGGTATCCTGTATTCTCATCGTGGTGCCTATTCTCTTTCCTATCGTTCAGAAGCTTGGAATAGATCCAGTCTGGTTTGGCATCATATTTACGATCAACATGGAAATGGCCCTCATCACTCCGCCTGTGGGTATGAATCTCTACGTCATCCTTGGTATCACGGAAACAGACATGAGGGAGATCCTGAAGGGCGTATGGCCCTTTATCCTTTTGCTGGTCACAGGTCTCATATTGATTATGGTGGTACCCGCGCTCAGCCTGTGGCTTCCGAGTTTTATCAAATAGCCTGACCTCGCGGAATTCTTCGGATTCGCCGTTATTTTTCTGATGTTTTCCTGCTCTTGCCCGGTCAATGTTTTCAGCCTTTCCCGTCGGCAACACGAGTTCAAATCTGGTTGGCGCGGTCGATATCTCTCAGAGATCCAGGCTAATCCGAACATGAAGATCCACATATATGATCTCGTGTCGAAGGATCTCCAAAGACCAGCCGCCATCGAACGCGTCATTGAGGCCCGGGGTCTTTTCTATCACTGGACTGTGAGAGAAGTGGGTGTACCCATGTCCACCCCGGGGCATGGGTTGGGAATATCCAATGAAAAAAAACCTCAAGGTGGAGGAGGTCAAGGGCGACTCTTGCATTTACAGTTATTGCACATGCGGCGAAGCCCATGACAGACGCAACCCCAACTGGAAACCCTTTGGAATCCTTGAAAGGTGCTGCAAAAAGGCGAGACTCAGTCCCCTTGCGATTAAGGAAATCATCGAAGAACAGATGGGGAGGAAAATTCTTTGTGAATGTGAGATCCTTAGTGACCCAAAGGAAGTCAAAAGGAAGAGGCTTCAGGCTGCCTTTGGAGTGGATTTCGGTGAGGCTGGGCGAGGGGATTTGGATGTGGTGTGAATTGGAATCTAGGCGCGGGTGCATTAGAAATCAGATCAAATAGTCAATACAACAAGAGAAACAGACAGGCTTTCTAAAAGAAAGCATTACATATCCTTAAATACATAGTACACCGAAAACTGTCATGAAAAGGCTACAGCTTTGTTTCCGAATTAAACTCACGATTTAAAGGAAGTGACTTTGCGAGGCCTGATTTTAATTGGCATAGATAATCCTTTTTCAGGTGGTTACGAGTACAATTCAATCCACTGAGATAATTTGTCGTTTCATATCATATTGATATCGCAAAATAAAACTAGCAATAAGCCAACAACGAAATAAGACTTGACAGTCAAAATTCCACAGAGTATGAATACTATTCAGTAAGCTTGATTTTCTGATGTTAACTTTTCACCACGTCCATAATTGCACACCTTTAATATATGGGAAGTAACGGTTCAGCGTATGTTGTTAATGCCTGCGCATAACCAGCAAGAATTGACCACCCAAAAGGAGATGCATAGGCAAAGCATCCTAGATGCCGCTTCCCTCATCATGAATCAGAAGGGGTTTCACGAATCAACGATCAGTGAAATTGCTCTCCAAGCTCGGCTTAAGGATTCGGTGATATACCAATTTTTTAAGAGCAAAGAGGAGCTTCTATTTTCTGTAGTCTACGAACAGATGAAGAATTGGCTCGAATTCTTGAACGAGCAGCTCCAAGGGATAGTTGGGGCTCAGAACAGGTTGCGAAAGCTCGTGTGGGCGCATTTGCGCTTCAATGACGTAAACAAGGAATACATCACTCTTGTGCTTTTGGAATGCCGCACGAACATGAACTTCTATAAATCTGATGCTTACATGCTAATTCGTAAATATTCGGGGATGGTTATGAGCATCCTTCAAGGAGGTGTGAAGGAAGGGCTTTTCGACCCTGGAGTAAATCTTGTTTTAGTAAGAGATCTGATCTTCGGGCTCATGGATTTTGAGGTTATAACTAGCTTGGTGACCCACGAAATTTCCGAGGCTTGTCCTGATCACGAAGACAGCATGCGAATCATAGAGAGAATACTTTTTATAAATCCTCAGAAGATTTTGCCCATCGACAAAAGACAAAGAATAATTCAAGCCGCAATCCAAGCTTTCGCAGCAAAAGGATATACTGATACCACAATCTCGAAAATCGCTGCCGCGGCAGGGGTAGCAGATGGAACCGTTTATGAATATTTCAAGAACAAGGAGGACCTCTTGCTTTCTATACCCGAGGAGCGCTTAAAGGATCATTTAGAGCTAGCAAAAGGATCGTTTAATATTCAGGACTCTGTTATGAAGTTGCGGCAATTCCTCCAGTACCACTTTAGGCTTTATTTGACGGACCACGGTTTCCTAAAAGTCTACATCATGCTTATACTGCTTAACCGGAGATTCTATGAATCCCGTGCATTCGGTAGCTTACGCTCATACGTTGGACTCCTAGAAGAAGTGATCCAGGAGGGTATTAAGAATGGCAGTTTTGCAGCTGATGTGAACATTAGAGTTTTTAGAAATATGTTTTTGGGAGCTTTCACCCACATGGTACTAAGGTGGTTTTTTCTTGGTATGAAGCACACAGGAAGTGTAGATAAGATGCGGGAAATTGAAGAAATCACTGAACTACTGAGTAAAGGTGTTATTAATTGAGATTTCTAAAGGGTTTGTTAAGTGAATAGGAGAGGAGGAGGTTTATGAGTTCTTTTAAAGGCAAAGTGGCCATCGTCGGTATAGGAGAGGTTCCAACCGGGAAATTCCCAGAGCGACCGTGCTTGCAAAATGCTCTGGAGGCGTGCAGGGAAGCTATTTATGACTCAGGCATTCAGAAGGATGAAATAGATGTTATAATGCCGACCGGAACTTTCTTTAGTGGGCGCTTCAATACCGACATGGTTTTTTCGAAACTTGTTGAAGAATTGGGCCTACTTGGGAAGGTAAAAAACAACTTTCAGGTTTTCGCCGGAGGGTCCAGCAGCTCAACTATGCTTAAAACTGCTTGTGGACTAATCACTGCTGGCCTGGCGAAGATGATACTCTGTGTGCAGTCCGATAAGGTAGGGTCAGCTCCGGTTCAAGAGATGATAGATCTCTTCGCAACGTTTGGAATTCCAGACGAGTGGGAAACACCCCATGGATTCTTCATGGCTGCGACAGGGAGCCTTTTTGCGACCAGATATATGCATGAGACAGGCGCTACCCCTGAGCAACTAGCTTCAGTTGTGGTATCCATGAGAAAGTGGGCGGCTCTGAACCCGAATGCAATGCTGCGAAGGGAACTGACGATACAAGAGATTATGCAAGCCAAAATAGTAGCCACTCCCTTTACAACGAAAGAAGGCAACGTTCTCGCTGATGGTGGGGCTGCTTTTATAGTTACTACTGCTGACAGAGCCAAGGATCTACCGAATTTACCTGTTTTTCCTTTGGGCTTTGGATCCAGAGTTAATCATTACGCGATATCGCAAAACATGGATTTGACGAGATCAGGGTGGAGTGAGGCAGCTCAGGAGGCTTATTGCATGGCTGGAGTAGGTCCTAAAGATATAGACATAGCAGAGCTCTATGACGGGTATCCGATTTTTCCGCTGATCACCTTAGAGGGGCTTGGAGTTTGTAAGCGCGGAGAGGCTGGGGCGTTCGTCTACCAAGGAAACACATGGCCAGGAGGCAAATTGCCAATGACAACGAACGGTGGAATGTTGGGGCAAGGGCATACCGCCGCTGGAGGTGGAGTAGCGATTCTAGTGGAGGCAATAAGGCAGTTGATGGGCAAGGCAGGAACCCGCCAAGTCGACAATGCTAAAATTGCAGTGGAAACATCATTAGGCGGAACATTTATGGATTCACATGTTGTTATATTAGGGAGGGATATACCATGAAAGAACACAGCAAGCCGATTCCGCAACCTATGCCATGGACGAAGAGGTTTTGGGAAGGCTGCAAGAAGGGTGAACTACTCATCCAAAAATGCAAACATTGCAATAAGTTCATTATGTACCCAAAACTTTTTTGCCCTAATTGCCTCTCTAATGATCTAGAGTGGGTGCGGTCAAAAGGGACAGGCAAAGTGTATAGTTACTCTGTGGTGTATTCATATGCGCCTACAGAATTTGCTGATGATGTCCCTTACATCGTGGCCGTGATCGAGTTAGACGAGGGCGTGCATATGATGAGCAATATTATTGAATCCAAGCCAGAAGACGTAAGATGTGACTTGCCAGTAGAGGTGGTTTTCAAAGAAACAAATCAGGATTTTGTGCTCCCGAAGTTCAAGATCATTAGGTAGGGACATTATAACGTAGGGTCGGGTGGGAACCTGGCTGCAGTTATGAGTACATGATGAAAGGCTGGCCCTAAGAGGAGGGACTTATGCGAGAATGGCAACAAATAACTCTTGGCGAGCAGATGGATTTGTCAGTGCAGGACTATGGCAAGAGCGAATTCATGGTACACGGAAAACGTCGCTACACGTTCCAACAAACCAGAGAGTTGGTCGACCAGTTGGCAAAGGGGTTGCTTGATTTGGGAATACAGAGAGGAGATAATGTTTCGGTATGGATGACTAATTACCCTGAGTTCATCATTTCATGGTTTGCTTTGGCAAAGATAGGGGCAGCAATGATCCCGATTAATACCCGGTATAAAAGCGAGGAAGTGCATTATATAGTTCGGCAGTCTGAATCGAAGGCCCTGATTATGGCCGATAAGTTCTTAAATATTGACTACGTTGAGATGATCTATAGGCTATGTCCGGAATTGAAGCTCTCTAAAGGCCCATCAACAAGATTCGATAAACTGCCGAAATTGGAATATGTCATTTGTCTATCTGATGAAAAATATCCTGGAATGTATTCTTTCCGGACCGTCCTAAATCAAGGATTAAAAATCGACGATAAGGTGCTTCGAGATAGACAAAAAGACGTTGGAGTGGAGGATAACGTGGTTATTGTATATACCTCTGGAACTACTGGTCGCCCAAAGGGAGCGGTTCACTCACATATGATACTGAAAAATGAATTTAGAATTACGAAGTGGCTAGGGGTTAGGCAAGGTGATCGGTATCTAGCATATCTGCCCTTTTTTCACGTCGGCGGGGGATTCTCTGTCATTTTTCCCTGTCTTTTGGCAGGCGCGTGTTTAATCCTCATGGACCATTTTGATGTTGAGGAAGCGCTTAGACTTATCCAGCGTGAAAAGTGCACTGTCATAAGTGGGATCCCAACCCACTTTATCATGATGATGGAGCATGCAAGGTTTTCCGAATACGACATATCGACTGCGAGGGCTGGATGGGTTGGCGGATCACAAGTCACAAAAGAGGTGGCTTTAGGCATAAAGAACAAAATGGGCATGAAAGACATGGTTGTAGTCTATGGAATGACTGAAACGACGTCCGTTACAACCTTCACTAAGGTCGGTGATTCTATAGAGCATATAACTCAAACGGATGGCCTGCCAATCAGCAATGACTTCGAATTAAAAATAGTGGATGTAAATAGTGGGAAGGAGGCCTCACTGGGCGAAGAGGGGGAGATCCTTGTTAGAGGGGACATTGTGATGAAGGAGTACTACAAAATGCCGGAAGAAACAGCCCGTGCAATAGATAAGGAAGGGTGGTTTCACACAGGTGATCTTGCCAAACGGCTTGACGACGGCTACATAAAAATTACCGGTCGACTGAAAGATATGTTTATAGTGGGTGGAACTAACACCTATCCCGCGGAGATCGAAGCCTTTTTCCAAGGGCACCCCAAAGTGAAACAGGTCTATGTCACTGGCGTCCCTGACCATCGATTAGGAGAGGTTGGCGCAGCTTTTGTTGAGTTAAAGGAACGCCAAGAAGCTTCGCCTGAGGAGATAATTGAGTTTTGTAAGGACAAAATAGCAAACTACAAGATTCCTAGATATATACTATTCATGAGAGAAGAAGACTGGCCTTTGACGCCTAGTGGCAAGATACAGAAATTTAAGTTGCGCTCAAAAGTGATAAGTCAATTAAATTTGAAGGAGGAGAAGTAGCTTTGTGTGAGATTGCTGTTTTGTAGGAGTTGATGAGTGGTGATCATGTGTAGTTTGATTGCAAGTGACAGTTTAAGTTCCTTATGATTATACTTCACAGAGCTAGAGCTGCGTAAGGCTATTGTGTTGCAAGAAATGATGAGGTCATTGAGCGGTACAGGATAGGTACTGAAAATGTCATTGGCGCTTTTAACGTCTGTATAGGGTATGCGTTCCGAAGTTGGTGCGTGTAGCAATTGAATTCTGCTAAGGAGGAGGGGAACTTCTAATGATTGGAGAGGAGGTGGTTAGTTGAGAGGCTAAGTTTGGGTGTCGTGCTAGTTTTCGTATGAATTTTATATCGGCAGCTTGAGGAGGGTGAAATGAAGACGAATAGAATAGTCGAGTGTTTAGTGACAGCAGGTTTGGCGTGCTTCTTGATGGGCGGTGTTTGGACGACCGAAGCGTGGTCGCAAAATACCTCGATTAAAGTAGCTCATGTGGGGGTAACATCAGGGGCTTTTAGTTCACTTGGATCTGAGGGCAAAAGGGCAATGATGGTGTGGGAAAAAATAACTAACGAGAAGGGGGGAATACTAGGGAAACCTGTTCAAGTGATGTACTATGACACCGTAGCAAGACCTGCAACTGCAATCGAGATGCTCAAGAAGGCTGTTTATGAAGACAAGGCTGACTTTATTATTTCAACCGATAGCAGCGGAGTAGTTCTTGCTTCGTACCCAATTATGAAGGAGCTTAAAAGAGTCTATATCTCGGGTACTGGGGCCGCTGAGGAAATGCAAGACACAACAAACCGATACTGTTTCCATGCTGGGCATAGCTCAAGGACTTACGGCTATGCGATGGCAAAACTTTTGAAAGAGAAATACCCGAATATAAAGAAAGTTGTTGGAATAAATCCGGATTATGCGTGGGGCCGTGCGTGCTGGGGAGCGTTCAAAGAGTTTTTCAAGGAGTTCCAACC
>JAHECH010000199.1 GCA_024641835.1 Deltaproteobacteria bacterium | reverse complement strand
CACGCCTCAGACCACCGTGATGGAAAAAATCATCGAGCTGATCAACCACGGCGAGTTTGATGCTGAGTACCTCCCCATGGAGTCGGAGCATAGTGTCATGGCTGCAGCCATCGCGGCGGAGGCTACCGGAGCGAGGGTCTTCACAGCTTCTTCCTCCCAGGGCGTTGCCTACATGCATGAGAATCTTTTCGTTGCATCCGGATTAAGGCTCCCCATCGTCATGGCACTCGCAAACCGCTGCATTGGGCCTCCGATTTCTATTTATCCGGACCACTCTGACTCTTTGGATCAGAGAGATACAGGGTGGATTCAGTATTACGTTGAGGATGCCCAGGAGGTTCTTGATACGGTCGTACAGAGTTATAAGGTAGCAGAAAACAGGCGGGTTCTGCTGCCTGTAGCCGTATGCTATGAAGGCCTCGTTATTTCCCATTTCCTCGAACCCGTAGAGCTCCCGGACCAGCGCCTTGTGGATGAGTTCCTGCCCCCATATCATCCCGAGCATGTCCTGTTAACCCCTCAAAAAGTGATGCACTTGTCGGTGACCGTAAATGACAGGTATTTCATGGAATACAAATATCAGCAGCAGGAGGCTATGGAGAATGCGAAAGCCGTCATCAAGGCGGCCGACGAGGAATTCGGGAAAAAGTTCGGCAGAGCCTATGGAGGACTGCTTCAACCTTATCGCATGGAGGATGCAGAAATCGGCATTCTGTCCATGGGAAGCCTTTCCGGTTTAGGCCGAATGGCGGTGGACGAACTGAGAAGAGAAGGGATTCCGGCAGGGAACATCAAAATGAGAGTTTTCAGGCCGTTCCCCCGGGAGGAACTTCGGGCTGAAACCAAGAACTTGAAATTGCTGATTGTCATCGATCGAGATGCGTCCATCGGAATGGGTGGGATCCTTCATGCCGAGATCGCGGGGTGTCTGTACAACCTGCCGGCTAAGCCCGTTATGGTGAATTATATCGTGGGATTAGGAGGGCGTGTCGTTACTATCAAGGACCTTATGGGACTGACGAAACAGGCTTTGGACAGGATGAATGAAGGAAGAATTGAGGAAGCTGCCCGTTGGGTGGGAGTGAGGGGTCTATGACGGATAGTCAGGAGACAAGAGCAGATCTTTGCCGGGAGGAGTACTTCAAAGGAGGGCATCTCCTGTGTCCGGGATGTACTGGAGGGACTTTCTGGCGGTTGATCACCAAGGTCCTGGGGAAAGACTCGATCAGTACGCTTGGAGCAACTTGCGTCAGCCTTCCCCCCGCTGTCTTTCCCAGTGTGCTGGATATTCCTTCCATTTACGTGTCCATGGCGACGCCCGCTCCACTGATTACGGGGGTGAGCGCGGCCCTGAGGATCTTGAAGCGAAAGGGAAGATTGCCTCTGGATGAGGACACGACAGTGTTTGCGGTGGCTGGTGATGGAGGGACTGCGGACATCGGTTTTGCCGGGCTTTCCGGGGCGGCGGAGAGGAACGATGACGGGATATACTTCTGCTTCGACAACGAGGCGTACATGAACACAGGGATTCAGAGGAGCAGCCAGACGCCGGCAAAAACCTGGACGACTTCCACCTTGGCAGGAAAACCTCAGCCGAAAAAGGACATGCCGGCGATCATGGCTGCGCACAGGATCCCCTACGTCGCCACAGCCTCGATCGGCTTTCCCGATGATCTCATCAAAAAAGTCAAGAGAGCAAAAGAGCTCAAGGGAGGATTCCGCTATATTCATACTCTGTGCGCATGCGCGCCGGGATGGCGTTTCCCGGAGAACAAGTCCATAGAGATTTCCCGACTTGCTGTGGAATGTGGCATTTGGCTGCTCTACGAAATAGAGCAGGGGAACTTCAGCCTGACCTACAGGCCCAGGGAGAGGAAACCGGTGAGAGAATACCTCTCCAAACAGGGCCGATTCAGCCATCTGACCGAAGAGGACATTCAGAGCATTCAATCGGAAGTGGATCGACGATGCGAGAAACATGGTTTTTGAGGTGGAGGTTTGAACATGAGTAGCAATGTGCCAGAGACGTTACGAAAATATGTGGTAACAGATCTACCGAAATACGTAGAGGTTGGAGGGCATCACAAGCCGGCCCCCTTTTGGATTATGCCAGACATGTTCCCTGGCGTGAAACTGCGGGTGGCTGGTGCGGAGGCGAGCAAAATGGTGGGGTCGCCTCATGCAGTCCCTCACACGCATGAGGGTCCGGAAATTTACCTTGCCCCATCCGAGGAGAAGGGCGCCTTGGTCATAGAGGTCCAGATGGATGATGAAAAATTTCTGGTTGAGGCTCCCTTTGCGGTTTTTATTCCGCCAGGGATAAAACATTGCTTCAGGGTGGTGACATGCCAGAAGCCGCACTATGTCCTAGGAATTATGCTCGCAGATTGGCAGCAGCCAAAGCCGTGATCCAACGAAGAGGTCCGGACGGTGCATGAGAAGCCGTGTCAGGGGTGCCACAAGGTCAGGTCATTTAGCCCTGACAGGTAAGGACGAACAATCGGGTTTCTGTCCCGGGGATTGCAACATCAACATGTGAAAGAAAGGGGAAGATCGATGGGCGGATATTTTCTGATGGGAGCGGACGAAAAAATGCCCTTTGACCTTCCGGAAAAATGGAAGGTCCTGGCAAACGCTGTTCTGGAGGCAGAGGAAATCCGCCAGAGCGTTTCTGAAATGGTCACGCAGTCTATAGCGAATCCGATCGGCGCTCCTCCGTTGAAGGAACTCATCAAACCCTCCGACAGCGTCACCATCGTTGTGGATGATATGACGAGGCCGACTCCGAAAAAAGAAATCCTTACCTGCCTTTTGGACCACCTCGAGGCATTCGGTGTTTCCAGGGATCGGATCGACATTGTGATCGGGCTGGGCACGCATCGGCCGCTCGGTGATGACGAAATCAGAGCGGCCTTCGGAGAGAGTATTTGCCGTGATATTCGTTTCACAAATCACGATTGTCGATCGGGCGAACTGGTTCCTCTGGGCCGACTGCCGCATGCTGGAGAGGTTCGCGTCCATCCGCTGGTGGCAAAGGCCGATTTTCGAATGTCGATAGGCTCTATTATTCCCCACCCCTTTAACGGGTTCGGGGGTGGAGCCAAGCTCATCTTCCCGGGGGTCGTCAATTATGATGCGATCCGGGCACACCACACGGCGTTGATGCTCGCCAAAGGGGTTGGCCTTGGGAGCCTTCGTTCCAATCCCTTCCACGACGAGATCAGCGAGGCCGCCCGGTTAGCGAACCTCGATTTCATCATCAACGCGGTCTACGACTCAAAAGAGCGGGTGAAAGGGGTCGTCGCGGGTCATTTTGAAGAGGCCCATTCGGTCGGAGCAGCGATGTGTTTCGACGAGTGCAGCGTAAAGTTCAGTGATGCGGCGGATGTCACGATTGCTTCCACTTTTCCCTACAACGAAGGCCCGCAATTGATGAAACCGCTCGGCCCGGCTACGGCGGTCACCAAGAAGGGGGGCACGGTGATCCTTTTCGCAAGCGCCATCCGGGGGGGGCGAGTACCCGAACCCTTTCTCAAGTCCTTTGACACGGCCTTTGCCATTTGCGAGAAGAACGCGAAGCAGCTGGTACTCGACTGCCTACGGGAGAGGTCCGTGATCGTTCCCGATGCGCCGATGGACTTCAACTGCGCGATGGACATCACGTTGCTCTATCTCAGCCGGGTCAACGTCATCTTGGTTTCCAAAGACGCTGATGAGGAGCAGGCTGCACGGTTAGGGTTCAGTTTTGCCCATTCACTGGATCAAGCGATCACAAAGGTTTCAAAGGATCTGCCTGAGGCGACGGTGAACATATTGCCTTCGGGAGGATTGATCATTCCTGTCGTGAGTGAAGCAATGATTTTTGAGTGGTGATGTGCTGTTCATCTACAAGAAGAAGGAGGTCTTGGTGTGAAGCGTAAAGTCTTTTTGCCGGCTGTACTGTTTCCTCTTGCAATCGTCCTTGTAGCCTTTCTGGGGATATGCCCGCAAGCTCGGGCTTGGGACGAACCCATAAAGTAGTCATTCGCCCACTTCGCTAGGCATGCGACGAGTGCAGACAAAGGAGCCTACCTCGAGTAAATAGGACGGTAACATGACCAGAAATAGAAATGTGGCGGCAGTTAAAAGGAATACTGCAAAACACACGCCATCGACGCTGAAGGAGATGAAAGAAAGGGGCGAAAAGAACACGCTGGTGGTGGTCTACGATTATCCCTTTGCCAGAATATTGGACCAATGCGGAGTGGATATGTTTCTCGTGGGAGACTCTCTTGCGACCGTATTATACGGGAGGGCCTCCGACATCTTCGCCACGATGGACGAAATGATATCCCATACCAGAGCGGTGGCGAGGGCAGCAGAAAGGGCGTTTGTGGTCGCTGATATGCCATTCTTATCGTACCAGGTGAGCATCGAAAAGGCTGTGATAAACGCCGGAAGGCTCTTGCAGGAGGGCAAGGCCGATGCGGTTAAACTGGAAGGCGGAGTAGAGATATTTGACACGGTAAGAGCGATCGTTCGCGCTGGGATTCCGGTTATGGGACATATCGGCCTGATCAACCAGTCAATCAAACTGACAGGTGTGCGAAGGGTTCGGGGCAAGACTGAGGAAGATAAGAAGAAACTTCTTGAGGATGCAGCCGCCCTTCAGGATGCCGGTATTTGTCTGCTTGGTCTGGAATTAATCACTCAGGACACGGCTCGTGAGATTTCCCAGTCTGTGAGAATCCCGACAAACGGAATTGGCGCTGGCCCGGGCTGCGACGGAAGTTCCTTGAATTTGTACGACCTCCTGTCAATAACGGCGGGGAATTTTAATCCTAAATTCGTCAAGAAATATGTCAACGTGAAAGAAGCGGCTGTGAGCGGCATTAACCAGTTCATAAAAGAGGTCAAAGAGGGGTTGTATCCCGATGACGAGCATAGCTATCATTGAGCCTTGTGCACATGGAGGCGTTGCTGACAGCCATGTCATCGGTTCAAAGACACACTAAAATGGAGGTTCTGCATGACTGGAACCATTGCCTGAGACCTGGGAAGTCGTTAACAACGCTGTCTACAACTGCAATGAAGAGGTCAAAGAGATCGTCGCTGGCCATTCTGAGAAAGCCCACGAATTGGGCGCGGAAATGTGCGCCAAAGCACTCGGGGTGCATTTCGATCAAGCGGCGGATGTCACCATATCATCAGCGTTTCCATATGTCGAAGGTCCCCAAATCATGAAACCTTTGTGCCCTGCAACTTTGGTCACCAAGAAGGGGGGGGATCGCAAGCGAGATCCACGGGGGGAAATTTCCCGATCCCCTTCTCGAGGCATTTGACAGGGCATTTTCTCTGGCAGGAGGGGACGCGAGAAAGTTGGTTTTGAATTACTTGTTTGATGGCAAACTTATTGTGCCAGATGGGGCGATTGACTTCAATTCCACACTCAATGCCGCACTCCTTTATCTGAGTCGTGTTAAGGTCATCTTTGTTTCAAGCGCGATTGATGAAGAGCAGGCTGCACGGTTAGGGTTCGGGTTTGCCCATTCACTGGATCAAGCTGTCACAAAAGTTTCAAAGGATCTGCCTGAGGCGACGGTGAACATATTGCCTTCGGGAGGATTGACCATTCCTGTCGTGAGTGAAGCAATGATTTTTAATTGGTGATGTGCCGTTAATCTACAAAAGGGGGTAAGAAAAATGAAAGGACACTGTCTTAAGAAATGGGGTATTTCACTGACACTGATTTTCGCTGCTTCTGCCTTGATGTTTTCAGCACCTACGCCAGCCGGAGCGAGAGACACCATCAAAGTCGGTATCATTGACTGTTACACGGGGCCGGCTGCCGTGTACACAAAGCAAACCCTTGCAGCATTTGAAATGGCCATAAAGGAAGAGAATAAAAAAGGAGTTCTGGGGAAAAAGATTGAGTTTGTTACGAGAGACTCTAAATTCAAAGTTGAATTAGCGTTGAGCTTCGCGAAAGAGCTCGTGATGAGAGAGGGGGTTGATCTCCTTGTTGGAGAAATTAGCAGCTCCAATATTTTGGCGATCTCCGAATATTGCCGAAAAATAAAGATGCCTTTCATAACGTGGGCAGGGGGAAGCGACAAGATCACCGGAGCAAAGGGACACCGATATGTGTTCCAAACAGCAGAGAACACCGCCATGGCGGGTCGGGCTGGCGCCTTAGGTCTAGCGAAGAAGCCATACAAGAAATACTGGATCATGGGAGATGATTATGCTTATGGCCACGACATTGCGGATGGCTGTTTCAACAACCTCAAGAAGCTGAGGCCGGATGTTGAGCTGTTAGGCCAATCGTGGTGGAAACTTGGGGAATCTGACTTCACCCCTTATATCACCAACGCCATGGCTGCGAAACCGGATGCCCTGATCGCTGCGACGGGTGGTTCTTCTATGGCGCCTTTTATGAGGCTGGCTAAAGAGACGGGTCTGAGCGAAAAAATTCCCATCTGGATCAATACGGCAATAGATTATACCAGCGTGAAACCCCTTGGGGAAAATGGCCCTGAAGGTGTGCTTGGAACAGTGAACTATCTTTTCTACTATCCTAAGACAGCGGCCAACAAGAAGTTCGTAGATGCTTTTCGTAAAGAGACAGGAGATTATCCGGGCTGGTTCGCTTTATCCGGCGATATTACCGGTCACGTTATTGCCGAGGGATACAGGAAAGCTGGTTCCGTTGATAAAGAGAAGTTCATTGATGCCCTTGAGGGACTGACGATTGATACGCCCACGGGACGAGCTAAGATCCGAGCCTATGATCATCTGTTCATGCAGCCTATATTCTGGGGTGTTACCAAGTATCTGCCGGGTTATGACTTCTTGATGGCTACCGATCTTGTCACCTCCTCGCCGGAAGAGGTGGCACCGAGTATTGAGGAGGTGAAGAAGGCTCGAGGCGAATAGGCTACAAGCGAGAGGGGATTAATCCTCTTGTAAAAATGCCGGCTCTGCAAGGGACGGGGAGTCGCTGAATATTCGCAGGGATTATTGAGGCATTTTAAAGTCAGCCTCGAAATAAGATTTGAGGACGGAAGATAAGTTTGCTCAAAAGGCGCAGCATCAAACCGGGCAGAGTCCGAGCCTAAGTAATATCGGGAATTACCGGAAACCGTCAAAATTTTGGAATGAGCGGATAAGCGCGAGGAGTCATGGAAACGCTCACTTTATCTTCTTTTCTGATGCAGTCGCTTGTCGGGCTAAGCCGAGCCATGATTTTGTTTATTGTGACCTCCGGGCTTAGTCTCATCCTGGGTGTTTTGCGAATTCCCAACATCTTTCATGGCTCCCTTTATATGATCGGGGCTTTCTTTGCCTTCAGTTTGTACAAGCTGTTCGGGGGGGGCGTACTCGGTTTCTGGCTGGCCCTTGTCATGGCTCCTTTCGGTGTCGCATTGGTTAGCCTCGCTGTCGAAAGAGG
>JAHECH010000198.1 GCA_024641835.1 Deltaproteobacteria bacterium | reverse complement strand
AATAAAAAGTAGAATGCAAAAAGCGAAGATGCAAAGGAAGGTATTTAAAGGTTTTATTTTTGATTTGTCATTTTGATTTTTAACTTTTGATTTTTGATTTTTTTGATTTGTGGAGGTTAGCATGAAATCTATTACTAAGCAGAAGACTTTTGAGGAAATCGAGCAGCAGTTAGACGGGTTTGACCGAGTATACATTGCCGGTTGTGGCACGTGCACCACAATGACTAAGACTGGCGGGAGGGAAGAGGTCCTGGAAATGAAGGAGCGTCTCCAAGAACTGGGCAAGCTGGTCACCGGCTGGATAGTTATCCCTACCGCCTGTGATGAGATGACCGAAGTAGCTATTAAAGAAAATAGTGGAGCCATTCAGAATGCCAGCTGTATTCTGGTCATGGCCTGTGCTTTAGGAGTGCATAAGCTGAGTACCTATATTGACAAGCCAACCATGCCAGCCCTGGATACTCTTTTTATAGGCGTCGAGGATGGTCCAGGCTGTTTTCAGGAGGTTTGTGCCCAGTGTGGTCAATGCGTCCTGGGAGAGACTGCGGGCATCTGTCCACTGACGGCATGTCACAAAGGTCTGCTGAATGGCCCTTGTGGTGGCACAAATAATGGCAAGTGCGAGGTGGATAAGGAAAAGGATTGTGCCTGGACTCTCATATACCAGCGACTAGAGAAACAGGGCCGGCTTGATTTGATGCGTAAGTATCATTCTCCCAGAGATTACAACGTGGCACCCAGGCCGCGAACGACCAGGATTACATGAAGGAGGAGCTATGGCGCCGAGTTTTAGGGAAGTTCTCAAATCCGATAAGTTTGTGATAACCAGCGAAATCGGTCCACCAAAGGGGACAAACATTGAGAAGATGCTCCACCATATTGACCTTCTCAAGGATAAAGTAGATGCGCTGAATGTCACTGACCACCAGAGTTCCATAATGCGCTTTCCCTCCATTGGCGGGTGTCTGGCCATCAAGGAGCGCGGTGGCGAGCCTATATTACAGGTGACTTGCCGCGACCGTAATCGCCTTGCCCTTCAAGCCGAGCTTCTCTTCGCATATACCAGAGGCATAAGAAATGTCCTCTGTCTGACTGGAGATGCTGTTGTAGTTGGCGACCATAAGGCGGCCAAGGGCGTTTTCGACCTGGATTCAGCACAGTTACTGATGACAATTCGGCAGATGGAAGCGGGCAAAGACCTGGGAGGGAATGAGCTCGACGGGACTGTGGAGTTCTGTGCCGGAGCCATAGTCACACCTGAAGCAAACCCGATTGAGCCTCAGTTAATCAAGTTTGAAAAGAAGATTGAAGCCGGTGCCGAATTCTTTCAGACTCAAGCCATCTATGACCTGGATAAATTTGCTAAGTTTATGGAATATGCCCGCCAATTCCCGGTCAAGATACTAGCGGGCATCATTCTGCTTGTGTCAGCCAGGATGGCGAAGTATATGACCGAAAATGTCCCAGGCGTCTTTGTACCCCAAAACTTGATTGATGAATTAGCGGCTGCTCCCAAGGGTGAAGCACTCAACAAAGGTATAGAAATTGCGGGTCGGATGATTACCACTATAAAAAAGGAATCTATGTGCGACGGAGTCCATGTCATGGCCATAGGGCGGGAAGAAGTGGTTCCAGATATCCTGAAAGCGGCGGGACTTGCTGTCTAGTACCCCATGTAGCCGGTAAAAAAGGCAGAGGCCGCTTGCCTCCTTTCATATCAAGACAGTCGTCTATCGTGAATTCCCCTACTGCCTGGTAATCCTGCCACCTCTTTATAGCTCAAAACTTTACCCCACGACAGCGATTTGGTAATATGTTAGCTTGAAGCAGCTAAAGGAAATCAAGAATTCCCTGGCTTGAGCAACCAAGAGTGGAGGAGCAAGGGGGTGAGAGAAATGAGAAAATCTGTTTCTGTTTGGCTTGTGGTGATTTCGTTGCTTATCACAGCTATGGCGTGTAATCTAGCGTCAGCATCAAACCCTGAGGAGGCATCGTCAACCATTGATGAGGCATCACAGGATGGGGACAACACTGTTACAGTAACGGGAACTGTCATTTACATGGCATTGGAAACGGGTTTTTGGGGAATAAGAGGAGATGACGGAAAAGACTACCTACCACGAGACCTTCCCCAAGAACTTCAACGTGTGGGCCTAAGAGCAGAATTTGAGTTGGAGATTCTTGAAGACTGGGGAAGCGTTTACGGTTGGGGGATTGTAGTGAACGTGCTCCATTATAGCGAGATATCTGAAGTGGCATACATCCTAACGATATCCCATACTCGTGGAGGTTCGGTAACTCCACCTGCTGAAGAGATATACGGCTATGCTCCTGGCACGGTGATTGATCTTGTTGCCAAGCCGTGGATTGGCTATCGGTTTGTGAATTGGTCTGGCAATGTGGACACGATTGCCAATGTCAATGCTGCCTCAACCACTGTCACCATGAATGGCCACTATTCCATCACCGCCAACTTTGTCAGGCTGTATAACCTCACCATCTCCAGCACCGACGGTGGCTCAGTAACCAGCACTGACGAGGGAGTATTCACCTACGACGAGGGAGCAGTGGTTGACCTGGTGGCCACGCCAGATAAGGGCTACCAGTTTGTCAACTGGACAGGCGATGTCGCGGCCATCGACGATGTCAACGCCGCCACAATCACCCTCACCATGGACGGCGACTACTCCATAACGGCTAACTTTGAAGAGATTCCGCCGCCACCAATTAACTGGCTGCTAATTGGCGGGATTATAGCGGCGGTGGTGGTAGTGGGGCTGGTGATTTTCTTCGTGCGTAGAAGGAGACCTGCCTAGACCACATGTAGCTAGTAGAAAAGGCAGAGGTCGCTTGCCTCCTTTTCTCGAGAGAACTATATAGCAGATAGAGGATAAAATCGATGTGCAAATTCCGAAAACGCACCAAAAAGAGGAAAAACCACGAGTAAAAATCAATACCTCTATTTAATACTATTTCTCTATCTTGAGAGACTCCGCTCATGGTATGAAAGGAAAATAGATTCAACCGGCTTTGAAGCGGATAATCGCCAAACTCTCTTTTAAACCACTGAGAGAAGCCTATCCAGCCGGTGAACACCCAACCGCCACTAAAGTGATACCTTTCAAAACCTTCTTTGCTTAAATACCCGCTCAGATACCATGCTTGGCGCTTTACGTTATAGACTTTGCCCATCTTTGACGGTAATTTTGCCATCTGCAAGGACCTACATCCACCTACTCCGCTTTGCTACGAAACATCAGGGCGCCGAAGGTTATTCCCGCTGCAGACCAAGCAAGCAATACCAAAAGACATGTCCATAGATCAGACCAAACATATCCCTGGAGAACAAGATCACGAACGCCCACTACGGCGTAGTCAACCGGATTAAAATGTCTCAGGGTGTTCAGCCACGCCGGCAAAAGTTGTGCCGGCATCATTGCTGATGAGAGAAACACGGAAGGTAAAGCAATGAAGTTAATGGCGGCTATTAGCGGCTCCTGTCTTCTCAAGAGCAAAGCAAGACCGTTTGATAAAGCCGCCAGACCGAGTCCAAGCAGTGAAATGATGACTATAGAAAGTAAGACACCGGGAACACCAGTTGCCAGTCTCACACCCATGATAACAGCAATAATAAATATTAATATCGCTTGAATAACCAGCATTACCATTGCTGATATCACACGACCGATAATGATTGAGGGGCGTGTGACTGGTGTTGCCAGCATTTTTGATAGTATGCCCATATCGATATCTTGAAGCATACCCATGCCCGCCCAGGCCGAACCGAAAATGACGGTCATCACTACTACACCCGGCGCAAAAAACTGTAGATAGCTTGCTGTTCCTAACTGAGGAAGCTGTGAGAGAGACTGGAAAATCTGGGTGAACAAAAGGAGCCATATAATGGGCTGAAAGAGACTCAGAAAGATCCAGACAGGCATCCGAAAGCGCGCCCTGAGATCGCGCATGGTCTGATAGTAGACGTCAGCTAGCATGTGCATCATTGCCTCCTTGACCGCCTCCGCGCGACCTCAGTATAGGTGGTAGGAGCTCCTTCCTGGGGACGTATGTTGCGGCCGGTATATTTCAGAAAAACGTCGTTCAGTGATGGGCGAGAGACTGACAGTGTTTGAACTTCTATGCCCTCACTGTCAAGGATACGCATAATGTTCGGTGCCGCCGAATCACCATTCTGTACATACACCGCCAGTGTGGTATCGGCTTCCTGCATACCGACTACGAACGGTTTATTGGATAGAACTGATTTGGTGTGCTGGAGGAACTCCTGGCATTCTTCTGTTTTGACGACACATGGAGATAGAGTCACCACATCCCCGCCTATGGATCGTTTCAGTTCGTCGGGCGTACCACTTGTTATGATCTTGCCCAAATCTATTATAGCTACTCTATCAGCCAGCTGGTCGGCTTCTTCCATATAGTGCGTGGTTAGGAATATCGTGACGTTCATAGATTTTGCAAGCTTACGAATATAGTCCCAAATATTGGCTCTGGTCTGCGGGTCAAGACCAACTGTAGGCTCATCCAGAAATATGATTTTTGGCTGGTGGATGAGCCCCATCGCAATGTCAAGGCGCTTACGCATGCCACCAGAATAGCTGGATACTATCTTGTCTTCGTATCCGATCAAATCCACTAATTCAAAGATCTCTTTGATCCTCTGCTTAATCGTTTTATTGTCAAGTCTATAGAAATGCCCGTAGAGTGTTAGGTTCTCTCTTCCTGTCGCATGCTCATCGACACCGACGTCTTGAGCAACATAGCCGATGCTCTTGCGCACGTCGGCTGGACTCTTCACCACGTCGAATCCGGCAACTGTGGCCGTGCCAGAAGTTGGCTTTAGAAGGGTATTCAGCATTTTGATGGTGGTGGTCTTACCGGCGCCATTTGGACCGAGAAACCCGAAGATTTCTCCCTCTCCCACTTCGAAATCGATAGTATCGACAGCTTTGACATCACCAGCAAAGACCTTGGTTAGAGATGTGGCTTGAATAATATTCATGACGGTTCACCTCCTGTTGCCCTGGCGCCTGACCAAAAAGACGAGGTTATTCTATTATATTTTAGGTTTCCGACCGTTACAAACGCATAAAATTATGAGGAACACTATAACAATTTTATGACGCGGAATAACCCATACTAATTTATATCATGATCCGAAGCCGGTACATATAGGTATACTTACGTATTTTGTTGAGCCGCCTCACCTAAATCCGAATCAGCTCTATTTGTGCCGTAACCAAGAAACTCAGAGCAGATTTAGGTCGCTTACTGGATGCAACCAAAGCGCAATCCAGCTTCAGATAAAAGAACGCAGCGGGCCTCGATGGTCAATCAACTCGTATGAAGAGGTTTTTTTCTTCTGTTTCGCTAAAGGCCGTGGTGGGGTGATAAACGTGCTAGTTCTTGAAATTTTACCTTATGACTTTTTGTTGGGGGCTAGCCAAAAACACTGTTGCACAAAACCGAGGAAAGTGCACTGGAAAGCTCTCCTGCTGACCAGAATAACGAAGAATTGACAATGTTTGTCTACCCGGAAACTTCACGTGGTTGTGCTTTTCTCAACATGGCAAAGCTCGTCACTCCCGTTCCCGGTATCTTATCCTCTGAAACAACCCCAAATCCGAACCGCTGGTAAATAGCCACGTTCTTCTCGGTGTTAGTCTCAAGGAAGCATGGCAGGTGCTCCCGGTCAATACGTTCCAGCATCGGTCTAACCAGCTGGCTGGAAAATCCCTGTCCCTGATATTTTGGATCCACCCCTATGATTTGCAGATACCAGTGAGGGTAGGGAACCAGCTTGCGGTGCAGGTTATCTACATATCTACCGTAAGCCCACATTCGGCTTGCTCCCTGGCGTCCGAACCTGAAAAAAACCGAGAGCGGTACCGTGCGTATAATCTGCAAACCTCCAAAAGGTGCCTTTCCCGGTGGCAGCCAGGCTGACACACCTTCTAGTTTTCCTGAAGATGCATAAACCTCGCCGTATTTAAGACAAACAGAAAGTTCGATGAAACCTAACATAACGGCTACTGCACGCCGCTCCGTTTCATCATGGAAATAGTACTGGAGCAGCTCGTATTCCGTGAAAGCCCGCCCAAGCACCGCCGCTCCAGCATCACGGTCTTTCCCGGTTAGCCTTAACAACTTGTTGGTTTGATCATTCATGCTTTTTCTCCAGCACTGTTTTGACTAATGCTCATGGGCACTAAAGGCTGAGTGGGATGGCCACTCGTATATACGAGTATTGTTTCATTATAGCAAAGCGGGTTGCTGAGACAACAATTGTCAGAATTGTTGGGTCACTTTTCGGTGAAAAGTTGGCTTTGTCTATTCTATGTGCTAGTTTATATACTGTTTCATGGCTCGCTGTATCTTCCATATTGATTTGGATGCTTTCTTCGTTTCTGTGGAGCAGGCACTTAACCCAGAGCTGAAGGGAAAACCGGTAATCGTGGGCGGAGACCCTGAGCGCCGCGGTGTAGTTGCCTCGGCTTCCTATGAAGCGCGACCCTTCGGCATCCACGCTGGTATGCCGCTATCTAAGGCACGCCGACTTTGTCCCCAAGCAATTTTGATACGGGCTAATTTCTCACGCTACAAAGATGCCTCAAACAGATTTATGGAAATCCTTGCCGATTTTTCCCCTGACATCGAACCTTTAGGGCTTGACGAAGCCTATCTTGATGTTACTGGATATGAAGAACCTTATGGTTCTCCTCGTCAACTGGCGCAGGCGATCAAAGAAAGAATAAATAAGGAGCTCAAGCTCACAGCCTCCGTGGGCATCGCTACCTGCAAGGTGGTAGCTAAGATCGCCTCCGACCTGTGTAAGCCCGATGGGCTGCTAGAGATAGCTCCGGGAGAGGAACAGGCCTTCCTCAATCCACTGCCCATAGCCAAATTACCCGGAGTGGGCGAAAAAACAGAGCAGTCCTTAAAAGAGATGGGGATAACGACAATAGGAGAATTAGCCTCGCTGCCTTTGGACACGATAAAAAGACGATTCGGAGCAACTGGAGCAGTGATGCATAACTATGCCAAGGGAATAGATGACCGAGAAGTAGAGGCGCCGGGCGAAGCTAAATCCATCAGTCAACAGCTTACTTTTGCCCGCGATACCCTGGACCGTAACTTTCTTGAGGCTAACCTGCACAATTTATGCCAGGAGGTCTGCCAGGAGCTGCGCAGCCAAAATAAAAGAGCCAAATGTGTAGCTATAAGACTGAGGTATGCCGACTTTAAGACAATCACCCGCCAGGTCATCTTAAAAGAAGCCAGCAACGTTACCAAGGTTGTTTTTGCCACAGCTCAGCAGTTGCTGAGCAAAACCCTGGCAAAACAAAAGAACCAATACGCCTCATAGGTATTCGAATATCAAGCCTGGTTGGCGAGGAAAAACAACTCTCTATGTTTGATTC
>JAHECH010000197.1:4666-7450 GCA_024641835.1 Deltaproteobacteria bacterium | reverse complement strand
CAGTGACTTATCCATGGGGGAGTTCTGCCCCCTCCGCATTCTCCGCCTGCGGCGGAGCTGCGGCTTCCCCCATGGATAAGTCACGAAAAGGACAGCGGCCTCCCGCCAGTCACTTCAGAAAACCCCCATGCCCCGCGTAGTTATGCACGCAAACAGTTTGATGCTCCCGGTAGTGAAATATACTGTGAACGATCATGTCCCCGCACCATAGAGAGGGCAAACATCTTTTGCAACTCATTTCAGGACCCGGATCTTTAATCTTTCATCGGTCATTTTTTTGTGCTAAGCAGTCAATAATCGCATCATAATTATCCTGTATGCCGTCATTCCGGGCAAGCGGAGCGCGACCGAGCCTGCCTTAGCCTGCCCCGTGCTTGACACGGGGTACTGGATACGGGGGAATCCAGTGATTTTCTGGATGCCCTCAATTCAAAGATGGCAGAAGTGGAGGTGATCGAGTGGAAGCCTACATAAATTACGAAGGAGCCAAAAAGACTTTTTCTCTGCCAAGAGAATGGCGTGTCATTTCTCAGACCGACAAACCCACAGTTCCTGGCGTGAGTGATCCGGTCCAGGAAATTCGCCGCGCTCTGGACAACCCCATTGGGTCGCCGAGAATAGAAGAAATAGCCCGTCCCGGGATGGAAGTGGTTTTGCTTTTTGATGACCTTCAAAGGCCGACACCCGCTTACCTTGCTCTACCCGAAATCATGAACCGCCTTAATCGCGCAGGCGTCCCGGATGAGCGGATCAGTGCGGTCTGCGCTTTAGGGACCCATGCCTTCCTGACCTTGGAGCAGATGAAGCCGAAGGTCGGAGAGGAAGCCTTCTCTCGCCTCAAAGGCCGCCTCTTTTGTCATGATCCCCGCGCTACGGATAACATCATTATTGGGAAGACTCACCGGGGAATTCTTGTGGAAATGAACAAGCGGGTTGCTCTTGCTGATCTCGCGATTGGGGTTGGAGAATGCATGCCCCACCCTATCGCCGGGTTTGGTGGCGGATACAAACTCATCATGCCAGGTGTCTGCTCTTATCGCACCGTCGCAGATCACCATTTCAGCTGGATGAGGCACAGAGAGAGCCGTGTGAATCTCATGGATGGCAATTTCTTTTACGAAGAGATTGTGGATGCAGGCCGCCTTTCAAGAATGAAGTTCAAGCTGGATCTCATCATGAATGATCGAAAAGAGATCATCCGTGCGTTCGCTGGAGAAACGGTGGCCCAGCACAAGAAAGCGTCTGAGTTCGCCGCTTCCCTCTATTTTGTTCCCCTGCCTAAATTGGCAGACGTGACCATCACTTCCGCATTTCCCCTTGAATACGGGGTTCAGGCAACGAAGGCCCTCACCATGGCAGGGTTCTGCACGAGGGCTGGTGGGGCTATCATCTGGATCGCGCCGGAAAAACAGGCAGGCTCAATGATGCCCCTGATCAAGGAAATGGGGAGTAAAGAGACCGCGACGGATTTCCATCGCAGGCTTATTGCCGGCAACGTCCCGGATCACCTCAGGTCTTTTGGGATCTCTTATATCATGCAGGTTGTTTACTTTAAGGAGCTTGCGGAGAAATTCCAGGTTTTTCATGTGACCGAAGGGCTTACGCCTGAACAGGTCAAGATGATGAATTTTACCTATGCTCCTACCGTGCAGGAATCGGTCGAAAAAGTCGCTGGTGAAATGCCTCAGGCAGACGTCGCCATCTTTCCGTCAGGAGGGAACATCATCCCGGGTCTGCCGTAGGATTCAGGCTCTTCATGACAAATTGCGGCCTGCTCTCCGCTCTTCCCTGGTCATTGGAAGGACATGCATGGTTGGTCACTTTTTTTTGAAAAGAGCCTCCAGCGCTCTTTTCGCCTCTTTGACCCGGTCGGACCCTCTCCTCGCTCCCTTAGATCCTCTCAGAACAAAGTAATCGCAGAGATTGGATCTCTCTTTATCTACGATTCGTTGAGCCAAGACCTCGCGGCACGCATTGTAGGCGTTCGGGTCATAGAACTTGCACTGCTTACAGCATCGAAGATCGCGATGGCAATGAGGGCAGGTGTCTTTTCTCCCGATGGGTCTAACAATGTCCAGGCTACTGCGGCAAAAAGCACAACTCGTGACGTCCCTTTCTTTAATCAACGGGCTACCCCCTTTCCGTGTCCTCACGACTCACACGGTTTTCATATTCCCAAAAATGTTGAAGCCGATGCACGAACGAACAACAGTGGCCAACTCCCTTAAGGCCTGACCTGATCGATAGAACTCCATCAAAACGCTTTTCCAGGCGGAGACCCACAGATTCGGAACCCTTCGGTTTTCATGTCCCCTTCCCCGTTCAACCCTACAGGTGCATAGCAAGAGGGAAAAGGCATCACAAACCTTAGTCTGTGACTTCTTCGCAGGGTGGTGCAGAGAAGTTTCCGAGGCCAACCCAGGGGGGTGGTCTCTTCAGAGCCGCAACCACTTCTCCAGTGCCATGAACCGGCGCCGAAAAGCCATAGGGTCATGGCAGTAGCCGCAGAGAGGCAACTCTCCGGTTGGCCTGGAGGGATGCGCCTACCCCGGAGAAGACTTGAGATCATGGGGGCGGTTGAGGGGATGAGTCCATTTCCGGTTGCGGACTCGCCAGAGACCTCCCCCTCGGCCGGCGTCCTCAAGAACTTCTCCGCAAATCGCGAAAAAGTTACAAACTAACAGGTTGCTGAAAAAGCCCCTGCTCGCAGGCTGCTTAAAAACGCCCAGATACAAGGCGCCCGAAATCCCGAGGAGTGAGGCGTACATGCAAGTACGTCGCAAC
>JAHECH010000197.1:0-4656 GCA_024641835.1 Deltaproteobacteria bacterium | reverse complement strand
TACCCCGGAGAAGACTTGAGATCATGGGGGCGGTTGAGGGGATGAGTCCATTTCCGGTTGCGGACTCGTCAGAGACCACCCCCCTGGGTTGGCCGGTCAAGACGTTCGGTGGCGGCCAAAGACCTGCCTTGGAGTAAGAAGGAATTCTCGCACAACCCCAGAGTAAAGCAAGATGATTGACGTGTTTCGCCGGACGGTCTCTGCTGAAAATGAAAGACAGACCCTTATTTACCAGTTCGAATCTGGATGGTCAAACAAAAAGAACATACCCCCAATTCCCGGGAGTTTCACAGGGCTAATCATTTTTTGCTGCGATATTCTCCTTTGCCCAGTGAATCAAAACTTCAAAATGGGACTCCTTATACCCTTCCCCTAATCTTCCCAAAAGAATCCTCACTTTTCTCACGGGCACGCCTTGTCTCCCTCGAAGAGGTCTATTCCGGGGTTACTTACGAGAGTCGGGTCTCAGAAATTCATTAGAAACGTTCAAAAGTGTTTGTATAGGGCTGCCCCATCCCTTTCCAACGTACGGTTCGTTGTAGGAGATCCTTTTTTGTGAGTCCATGTAAGCACTTTTGACCGTTGCCAATTCATCGATTTAGTCGCCTCTGCAGCCCCACCCCGCCAGAATTCTTAATGAGGTTTTGAAATGCGACACTATGCCCCTTCGATAAAAGTTGAAGCACATCTACCCACTTTTCAACAAACGTTTTACATCCAGCCGAAAGAAATGTAAATTCACTTATTCCCGTCTCCATCAGGGAGGGCGCAATCGTTGAAAGAATTACCCGTCGCCACCATCATTCTTGCTGCCGGGAGGGGAAGCCGCATGAAGGGTCATGAGGGGAACAAGACCCTTCTTCCCCTCATCCCCGGTGAATCACCTTTCCGGGGAACTTATCCCATGTTGATTCACATTCTCGACAGCCTGCCTCGCGGTCCAAAGGCCATCGTTGTTCATCATGGGAAAAAGGATGTCATGGAGGCTACCCGATCCCTGGGCGTCACTTACTACGAACAACCTCTTCTCAACGGGACGGGAGGTGCTCTGCTGGCAGCCAGGGCATTCGTCGAGGAGAAGGTTCATGATAGGGTGATCATCACCATGGGTGATGTACCCCTTGTCAGACGTTCCACATACGACCATCTTGTCTCACAGCTTGATTCAAGCCATTTGGTTGTTCTGGGGTTTGAACCTGCGGACAAGAGACAATATGGTCTTCTCGAGATGGACGGTGACAAGGTGGCAAGAATCGTGGAGTGGAAATACTGGAAGACCTATCCCAAGATGAGACGGGATCGACTCAAGGTCTGCAACTCGGGAATTTATGGGGGTCGCAAGCAGGACTTGATTCCTTATCTCTCCATCCTCGAAAAGAGACCTCACGTAGTTCGCAAGGAGCGAGAGGGCAAGATACTGGAGATTCAGGAGTTCTTCTTGACCGACCTCGTTGAACTCATGTACGGTGACGGACTCAGAGTGGCATATATGGTTGCTGAAAATGAAGATGAGGTCATGGGGGTGGATGATCTTGCCTCCTTGACCAAGGCTCAGCAGATTTTCAAAGCATCTATGCCAAGGTTGACAGACTGATTAGCGGAGCAAGCCTAAACGATACCATCCCAGGTTCTCAGGGAGGGTTTTCTGTGCCACTAGGCTTGTCTAGCCCCCGGCTGCTTCAAATGCTCAAGGGCCGGGCACTACTGGAACGGAGGTGCGTATGGCCAAAGAATCATTGGGTGAGCGGATCTGGTATAAATACTGGCCTTCACAGGTTCCGAAGTGTCTGGATTATCCAGACTGCACCCTTGCGGAATTCCTGAGAGAGTCGGCAGCGAAGCACGGTTCCAAGCCGGCTATCTACTTCCTGGATGCTCAGGTGACCTACCAGGAGCTCTGGGATATGGTGCAGCACCTTGCCACCGGCCTTGCCGATCTGGGCCTGAAAAAGAACGACGTATGTGCTCTCATGTTACCTAACTCCATCCAGTTCGTCATTTCTTACTACGCATGCCAGCTCATTGGCGTAACCGTCACAGCCATTAATCCCACGTACAAAGCCCTTGAAATCGAACACCAGTTGAAAGATTCCGGAGCCAAAGCCCTGATCGTGCTTGACGCTGTCTTCGAAGAGGCAAAGGACGCGATCAAGGGGACCAGGCTGAGCGCCGTCATCGGAACAAATGTGGTGGACCTCTGCCGTTTTTCAGCCCTCAAGGTCTTTTTGGGAAAGCTTTTGAAGAAAATTCCAGTGGGCGAGTTGCCTTCCAACGCCCTCAAGCTGACGGATCTTCTTAGGACCACCCCAAATCCACCCAAGAACAAGGTAGACCCTGAGGACATCGCAGTGCTCCAGTATACAGGGGGAACCACAGGCCTTCCCAAAGGAGCTATGCTCACGCATCGCAATGTGGTTACCAATGCGGTCATGTGCGATGCCTGGTTATGGAAAAAAGAGCCCAGCATGGGCATTGTGGGCGTTTTACCGCTTTTCCATTCCTTTGCCATGACCACAGTGATGAACACAGCGATCCGCATTGGAGGTTTCCAGCTTCTTTTTCCGAGGCCCCCGGCAGACATGGCTGAGTTGTTCGGGGCTATCCAGAAATATTCCGCAAAAGGCGGCCTGATCATGCCAGGCGTCGCTGTCCTTTTCAATAAGATCAACACCCACCCCAGAGTGAAGAAATATGACCTGAGCGGGCTAAAGATGGCGGTGTCCGGTGCTGGACCTCTGCCACTGGAGGTTCAGAACAAGTTTGAGGAAATCACAGGCTCCATCATTGTGGAGGGATATGGCCTGAGCGAGGCAACCCCTGTGACCCATGCCAACCCGGTCTACGGTCGCCGCAAACTGGGTACCATAGGGCTTCCCTATCCTGACACGGACATCAAAATCATGGACAAAGAGACCGGAACCAAGGAACTTTCTCCCCTGCCTTTCGCAGTTGCAGAAACAGGCGGCCTGACCAAAGAGCAGTCTGAGGAGGCGGCAGGCTACACAGGTGAACTGGTGATCAAAGGACCTCAGATCATGAAGGGTTACCTGAACAAACCTGAGGAGACTGCCGCCACCCTTCGCGACGGCTGGCTTTATACGGGCGATATCGCCTGCATTGACGCCGATGGCTACACCATCATCCGCGACCGCATCAAAGACATGATCAAATTCAAGGGGTATGCCATCTTCCCGGCAGAGGTTGAGGATTTACTCCATAAGCACCCTGATGTAAGGGGCGCTGCCGTCATCGGCGTCCCTCAGGAGAAGGTGGGGGAGGTGGTCAAGGCGTTCATCGTTCTCGATCCGCGAAAAAAGGGCCAGATTACGGCTGAGCAAATCCAGGAGTGGGCCAAGGACAAAATGACCCATTACAAGATCCCGTCCGTGATTGAGTTTCGCGACGAACTCCCTACCACCATGGTAGGCAAGATTTTACGACGAGTATTGAAAGAAGAGGAAATGGCCAAAACCAAGAGATGAGAGCAGTTTTCTCCATTCAGGCGCGGCGAGATAGTCAAGAGGGGCCTCGGGGGGCAGGAGGTAGAAAGGTGATGGGGTGTGCCGCGTTATGATCTCGGCACAATGAGCGAGATGGCGGCCGGCACCATGTCGATTTTCGCAGGCAGTTGGCCGGGCTGCTCGCCGTCCATCTCAAGAAGAACCCTCTCTTCTGAATAAGCATCGATGCTCCTGCAGGAGACGGACTGAACCTCTTTGATCTCGAATATTTTTCCGTTGTAGAGCTTCGGCAGATGCCAAAAAACTTGGGGAAGACTGAGGTTTCCCACCATGGTCACATTCAAGAGTCCGTCATACGCACTCGCACCTGGTGCGATCCACATGCCACCCCCGTGGTATTGGCCGTTGGCCACAGCAACATTCAGAGCAACGATGCTCGCCTCCGGTTGATCGTCTATTCTCAGTTTAATCCTCTTCTTCCGGTGAAGCATGACGGAGATGAGGGTAGCCCAAATAAAAGAAACAAAGCCGCCAAACACTTTTGTCGTCCTGTTCGCCCTTTCAACGACTTCGCCACCTAGACCGAAGCTCGTAACATTGTGGAAATATCTGCTCGTCCACTGCCCTCTGTGATCCTTGAAAGAGAGCCGTCCCAAATCAAGAGGCCGGGCATGACGCTCGACGATCACCTGCATCGCTTTTTCGAGCCTTCTAGGAATGGGAATCGTCTTGATCAGATCGCATCCTGTCCCGTTAGGTATCAGACCCAGCATCGCTTCGCGATGGATGAGATGATCGTTCTCGAAAAAGCCATTCACCACTTCGTTGAGGGTTCCGTCCCCTCCAACGCAGATGATCAGATCCGAACGATTCTGGAGCGCAGCCCTGGCCAGTTTGGTCGCATCCCCAGTACCCTTGGTGAAGTGAAAAGAGAATGACCCGAAGTGGTTTTCCGCCATCGCCTTGATCAAAGGCCACTGCCTGGCTGCAGAGCCCATACCCGCATTCGGGTTAACAATGAAGGATATCTTGGCTGGACCCATACTTAGGAAAGGCCTTCAATATTCTTCGTCCCTATCTGGGACTCGAAATGACATTATGACTCGACATCGAGAGGGTGGCGGGTCTTTCCGCCAGAGGGGACGCCCTCAGCTGGATTTCGCGGGTAAGCTGTCGGCCAGTTGAAGGCCGATTT
>JAHECH010000196.1 GCA_024641835.1 Deltaproteobacteria bacterium | reverse complement strand
CCTTTGTTCTCCCTTTCAAGCAAGAAAACTCTTCTCTTCAGATCCGCCATCATTTTCCTCAGCCCTCTGTGTGATTTTCCAATACCCTTGATGGAGTCTTTCGCTTCCCTCCGGCTGATTCTGGAAATCTCGGCTCTCAGGACTTTCGCAACGTTCGGCATAGCATGCGCTCCTTTCTTTTCATGGTTCTACGATACCAGCCTCTTATCCACCCACCTCATCTATCCTTCCCCTAATGCCAGCCACCAGCTTCTCCAGATCTTTTTTCTTCAGCACCAAAAGAAAGTCGAGATCCGCATTCGTTATCAAAAGTTTCCTGATCTTCTTCACCAACTCTTCATCTGTCATACCCATCTCCCGTTCAGCTTCCAGGATAGTCCAAGAGAGCCATATATATTAATACCTGAAATACCATCATATTTCAATTTCATAGATCTTTTCGGATTATTTCACTTCTGGAGAAAGGAGGGGAGCTATTGAAAAGCATTCTGTGGAGGCATCTCAAGTTTGCATTGGTATTGTCCGTCGTTCTCTTATCACGTTTTGCATTACCATTCGGAGCCTTTCAGGAAGAAACAATGTATTTTGATGGTCCGGGCTAGCCCGAGGCAGATCCCTGAGGGCACCAAAAGGCACGCTAAAACAAATTCAAATGAAATCCATTCTTAACTCCGAGGGGACTTTCCCCAAACTTTCCCCAACCAGGACGAATCCCGGCGAACTGAGGCGAACTTATACGGACTTTAAGCCAGACAGAAAGATTGGGTAATAGCTTGTAATTAGGTTTAGTTATTCGGATTTTGGAGGTGTCTCATATAAATATCCTCTGGGTTCGACTCCCCCGTCTCTACTGGAATCCTATAACTGGGCAACCGAGGCGGGAATCACTCCGTGACCCCTTTGTGACCCCTTTCAGGGCGACCGCATGCACAGCATATTGATTTTACTGGTGCATGCTGTGCATACTGTATATGGCCCTGAAAGCCGATAGAGTCGGAATGCCTAATATTTCTATAGATTAAAAGATTGTTTTCCTGATAGACTAACTACTTTGGGAGCAGGGTGTCGTCCCGATCGGAACCGGGATCGCCCCGACCAGTCTTCGCTTTGAAACGGAGTGAAGACGCGAAGGGTGCCACGAGGCATCGAACCACGTATGGCGCTGGTGCGAACGGTAAGGGTAGCCGTCACATCCGGCCGGATTTATTCTATGAGCGCCAGTTTGGTCGAAATGTTGTCCTCGATCCAGTGATCGTCCCACCATTCGATGGGGTTGACATAGACCCCACCGACCATAATCGCAAAATGGAGGTGGTCGCCGCCAGCAAGGCCCGTCTCCCCTGTAGAACCGATGATGTCTCCTTTCCTGACCTCCTGGCCAGAGGTCACGTCTATTTTGCTCAGGTGCCCATAGATGGAGGCAAGGCCTTGACCGTGGTCAATGACTACGGCGAATCCATAGATCCCCAGTTTATCAGCGTATATAACACGACCATGGTTGGATGCTTGCACCGGTGAATTGGCCACGGACGCCAAGTCAACGCCCAGATGGTCCTGCTCGTCCACTTTCACGCCTTTGTAGTAATAAGAGCGATGGTCCCCAAATCGTGCCATATTGGCCGTGTTTTTCTGTCTGAGCAAAGCCCCATCCCACAGTCTCTCAGCGCTGGTTTTCTTCATCAACTGGTGAAGGGTTTCATCATTTTCTTTTCGGAGCTCATTGTTGATCCAAAGGAATTTTTCGATGTTGCTCTCTTCAGAGTGAAAAGGATAGAACGCAGCGAAGTAGGGAAGAAGACGCTCGATGAATCCGTCCGAGAGCTCCACCTTGTCTTGACGAAAGCTCTTCTTCCGAATGTGATAGCTGAATGAAGTCTGTGCGACATTCCCTGCTCTATCTCGTGCCCAGAGGGTGATCTTTGGCTGGGATTTGGTGTCATAAGGGACTGCGAAGTAGCAACAGTGGACTTGATTCCCTGAGTTCTTCTTGGCAGAAAATCCGGGAAAGAAGATCTCGTCAACGAATACGCCGCTCTCTGTCGCATCGGATGAGGTTTCGTAAATGACCAGGCCGCTCCCACCCACACTGACATTGTGCTCATGGCTAAGGGCTCTGATAGAGGGAGGGATGGTATCCACGATCATCTTGTGACGGAGCAAAGTCATGTTGCCTTTTCCCCCGCCTCTCTTTGAATAGTCCCAAACCCTCAGATGGAGATCCATCTCACCCTGAGCAAGCTTAAGTGCTCCAGGATCAAGTGTGAATTCATTCTTGAACTGATGCACCCCTCCAGCTCTTAAAAGTCCTTGGCTGGTAAACTTGCCTTCGACAAGCGTCATCTCCTTGTTCCCTTGTTGGATAGAGACCTGGAAGGATCTCAGCCCTGTTTTTTTGTCAGCGATGTTCAGGGTGAACTTCCTAGAGCCTGAAAGGAACTCCGGCAGCGGCTCAAGAACCGCGGAAGGGGGTTCCTTTTCAAACAAGACCGTGAAGAACCATGCAAAGAATCCGATGATGACGAGGATTGTGATTAGCCCTAGTACAGATAAAAATCTTTTCCTTTTCAATGTGTCTTCCTCTCTTATTCTGCAAATGACCCAGCAGGCGAAGGATGGGGCAGCGACTGGTCTCTCTCCATGCGATTCGTTCCTCTGCTTCCATTCACACTGGAGTCCAGCGACTCTAGGCCATATATATCATCCATAGAGCACCTGTCCAGTCTTTAAGGCCGCGTCATTTCCTATTCCTTGAAACTCTGGTAGAGGGAAGAGCAGGCTGCTGCCCCTGCATGCGGTTTTCCCCCACACGGCCAAAAGCCTTGTTGCAGTTGCTCAAAGGGAAGTGGCCGACCCAGCCGTGCACTGTCGCATTGACCTCGTTGACCACCCAGTCCATGGATATCATCCTCATCGCCCTAGCCGTCAGCTGGGTAATAGTGTCTTTGATGTTTTTCAGGGGTGTGCGCCTTGGGCGCATTCATGTCCGCCAAGGGTAGAAAAATCCCTCGCGCCAGCCATTAATTTCGATGACTTGCTGGAGACCCAGTTTTTCAGGATAAACAGATGTGACCTTTTGTGACATTTAAGAGTTGATAGAGCTGGGAAGTCTGTTTGCAACGGTAGGGCTGACCAGTTCGTTCAGAAGAGTGCCCGCCTTCTTTTTCTGCTCTTGGCTAAGATGGGGATATCTTGTCGTCATACTCATAGTCTTGTGGCCCAGAAGTTATTGTAGATCTTTGGGGCTCGCGCCCCTCATGGCAAGCTGACTAGCGAAAGTGTGTCGCCATCTCGATATCAATCTCGCTCTTCCAGTCCATTCCCAACACCTCCCTTTAGCTTTCCGCTGCCATAAGAATCGCAAGATAGAGAATAATGGATAAAGAAACCATAGTTCCCTCAGCTCTTCTCCGTGATTTTTTTCAAAAAAGCGAGGATTCCGCCGCTGTCAAAAATTTGTCTTGGCGTATCTGACAATGGCTCGAACGTGGCCATCTTGCCTGTCTTCGGATTTCGCACCTCGCCCTTGTCAAGATCGATCTCAATCGCATCGCCCTCGTCGAAGAGTGCGCTTGCACCCTTCGCCATTACTGGATAGATACTTAGAGCGACGCAGTTCCTGAAATATATGCGGGCCATTGACTCGCAGACAATGAAATCGATACCGAGATGCTTGACCACTGCCGTGGCTTGCTCCCGGCTGGAGCCGCACCCGAAGTTGTTTCCCCCGACGATGATGTCCCCCTCTCTTACGCTTTTATAAAATTCAGGACTAATGGGACCAAAAGCATAGTTCTTTAGTTCCTCGATGGGCAGATGCAAAGTTGAACCCGGTGTAATCGTGTCCGTGTCGATATTGTCCCCAAATTTCCTTACCCTTCCTACTACCTTGCCCATTCACATCACCTCCCTCGGATCTGTGATTTCTCCTTTTATTGCAGATGCTGTCACCGTCTCAGGAGAGGCCAAATAGATTTCTGCCTCTGGGCTCCCCATTCTCCCCTTGAAGTTTCTAGGCGTCGCCGCGATGCATCTCTCCCCTTTCGCCAGGACCCCCTGAAAACCCGTGCAGAAACCGCAGGACGGATTGCCGATCATAACACCCGCATCTATCAACGTCCCGATAATGCCCTTGTCCACAGCTTCTTTGAAAATATCCCACGAAGCAGGTGCAGCGTAAAACCGGACACCCGAATGGACTTTTTTCCCTTTTAGCATCTCCGCTGCGGTCTCCAGGTCTTCGATCCGCCCATGACAGCAAGAAGCAATGACTGCCTGATCAATCTTAACCCCTCCGACGTCAGAGACCTTTTTTACATTGCCCACGCTATGTGGCAACGCTACCTGGGGTTCAAGCACTGATCCATCGATGAAATAGCTCTCAGCATACTCTGCGTCAGGATCGCTTTCCACTGGCACGAATTCCTTGTCGGTTCGGGCCTTCACGAACTCATTCGTTTTCTGATCCGCCTTAAAAAGACCGAACTTTGCGCCCAACTCAACTGACATGTTCCCCATAGTCAGCCTACCGTCAAGGCTCATCTCTTCCACCACCGGTCCTGTCCACTCGATGGCCTTGTATTGCGCGATGTCCGTGCCATATTTCCCAGCGATGTGAAGGATGATGTCTTTTGAGGAGACAAAATCCTGTAATCGTCCAGTGATCTCGAATTTGATGGTTTGAGGAACTCTGAACCAGAGTTCGCCAGTATAAACCACATACGCCATTTCGGAGGCCCCGATTCCTGTGGCGGCGGCATTCAAGGCTCCGTAGGTCGTAGTATGGGAGTCTGCCCCCACTATTAGGGAACCTGGCAAGACATGGCCTTTCCCCACCATGACCTGATGGCAAACACCGGGGAATACGTCGTAGAAATACTTAACTCCTAGCTCTCGGGCGAATTCCCGACTCGATTTTTGATTTTCCGCTGTGGCGATGGAAGCTGGTGGGACCCTATGATCAGTGATCACCACAAACTTCTCCGGATCCCATATCCTGTAATTCTCTCCTCGAATGCCGGATTTACTCAAAATTGTGTTCAAAAGACGAAAATTTTCCGGCATCATCGCTACGTCAATCTTTGCGGTAACGTACTCGTTTGGGCTTACCCGGTTCTTTCCTGATGCCCTTGCCAGTATCTTCTCAACAATCGTCATTTTCTTTCTCTCCTTTTTCTGTATATACACGACCAAGTCTCCGATGTGCTGAGGATGACAGATACAGAATTCCGTCCTGACCTCCTCACCGAGTCTTGTAAACACGAGATGTCCGAATTTTCTCTTTTGACTGATCCGCGTCAGACAACACTGATCGTTCTGAAAACTACTGCCAGGCTTAATATCTCAAAACACCTAATCGGAAGAGACCTGGAAGACAGTTCCACTGCCCCCGAAAATCGAGACGTCAAGGTCTATCGTTACCTGTTCTCACGAAAATAGTTTAGCCTAATGTTGAAGAGACGCCTACGTTGTGAGCCACTCAACCCCTGTCTTTGACACGCAGAAGGTGTTGCCAACAATGACACCACCCCTAATCTTCTCCTTGGCAGCCACACGAATTGTAAAACACATCCCCTCTTTAAGTTCACCTTTAGCCCCTTCATGAATCACGGGCCATTCCCTCAAACTGAGGCCGAGACCTTCACCGAGTCCATATTCCAATAGATAATCTATGCGGCTTTTCGTTAAATCCTCCATCACCTCTTGGTAGGACTGGGCAATCGACTTTCCGACTTCCATATGTCCCACGACACTTCCATAAAGTGTTTCGATTTCTCCCAGACCATGCTCTACAAAAGACGTTTCTTTGGCCACAAACGTTCGGAGCCCTTCAGACCAATAGCGTTCGTAGGCCGCTGCGGTGTAAATAATCACAGTTTCTCCTAACCCAAGGGGGGCATCATCAGCAGGTCTCAGTGCCCACTGGGCATCTTGAGGCTTCGCAATGAGTACCCTCACGTCCTCAGCCCCTTCTAAACGAGCTTCCCGATAGATCACGGCCTCAAGAAGTCTTTCACTCATTTTGGGAAATGTCCTATGTGCGATGACCTCGAAAATACGTTTTATAATACGCGAGGCACGCCGCACTTGGTCGCACTCCCTAGGGGACTTTATCATCCTCATCCTTTTTAGAATAGGATCAGCGTCCTTTATAGTGCAATCATGAAACGCTTCCTTGAGAATTTTAAGCTGGTAATGGGGCATCAACTCTTCCAGGCCTGCTAAGGCGACAACACTTGGAATAACCGACTTTTCCTTGAGGTATTTTGCGCATTCGCGAGAAATATCGGGGCAAGCTCTCACATCTTCTACCCATGTGGTTTTCCTTGCACTCGGCAGTCCACGGGATGCCCCCTCAAAAAACAGACTGATCTCACTCCTGGTTAAAACGGCAAGAGCGCCCCGCGGCAGTCGGATAACGTAATTGCTGAGGTAGCAAGGATTTCCATAGTCATTAAAAGCATTCCCGTAGGCCAAAAGCACATCAATTCCCTCTTCTGCCATCCTCTTTCGGAGCAATGTAACCCTTTCCCGGAATTCACAAACCGGCATGTTAATCGGATTCCAAACATTTCTGCCGTTTCTCAAGGTTGGCTGCATAGTTTCCATACCTATTCCTCTTCCTCTTTCGCGTATAATTTCGTTTCAGTTCTGGAAAATCTTTCAGTGCCCGAATCCGCTATGAGATACGTCTCACCGCAGGCCAGATACCCTACCTCAGGGAGCCACTGGTTCGGATGGATCACCACGACCTGATCTTTGAGAAGAACCGTCTGCGTATTATCGTCAATAGCGCCCCCAGGGGCGATGGACCCAGCCCCAAAGCCGTGTCCCCGGGCCCTCATGTACGGTGGGTAACAATACTTCTGATACCCTGCCTCGCTGATCACCCTGTTCATAACCTTAGATATGACGCATGCCGGAGCCCCTGCCTTGACCTCCTTCAATGTTTCCTTCAAGGCCCGAAGAAGCATTTCGTATTTCTCCCTGAGCACCTGATTCGGCTGGCCTAACACAATCGTTCTACAGAGTTGAAAGAACTGCCCCTTACAAACTGGAGTGATCTCCCCGATCAGCACATCCCCCCTCTCGACCCTGCGATCAGTTGGCTCGTGCATCTCGTAGTTATGCCTTCCCGAGCTCAGGAGGATGAAGATATCATCGGCTCCTGCCTGCCGCATGGCACACTCCATTTCGCCGGCCAGTTCATACTCCCTTATCCCTATACGGGCGTTATTAAGGAAGGCACGAAAACCAATATCCGCAATACTTGCTGCTTTTTTCACCACCTCGATCTCCTTGGGCGTCTTTACCCTAGCGATCTCTTCCACGATCTCATCGGCAGGCACTACCTTCGCGTGCTTTTCAATCCCCCTGTAAATTTCGTCTGTCATTTCCTTCAAGCCCACGACTCCCACGGATGCATTCATATTGAACACGTCCATTATCTTAGTCATGTCCTTCAGGAAATCTGACGTTCC
>JAHECH010000195.1 GCA_024641835.1 Deltaproteobacteria bacterium | reverse complement strand
CTCATCGTGGTGGCAGCCGAAAGCGCACGCTGCGAGAAGATCTGGACGGAGGATTTGAATGATGGTCAAATCATTCGGGGAGTCCGGATAGAGAATCCTCTCAAGAGCCTCAAATGACACTTCAGGAAAGATGGGGGACATCCTACAGTCCTCCTGTCAAGAAAAAAGGTAGCCATGCCCAGGAAGCAGTTTGCTGAGGTCGAGCCACGCCAACAAATCGAAATCCGTATGTGGGGGACGTCCTTAAACAATCAAATAAGTCAATTACCCAGATGACAACCTGCTTCTTTCGCTCTTGGTTGGGGTCGGACCACGACAATGATTTGAGATCTGGTGATGGTTTCGAAAAATCCACCGTGAAATAGAGCTTAGAACGGCATTTTCCGCCTCAAAATGGACCTTGTAAGATCCAAGGGGTTTTTCGGTTAGAGTGTGATGAAAAAGCTGAGATGAAAGGCATTCCCTTATCTCATCCTTCAAAGGCTGGGTTAGCAAATTGCAGGGAACCCTTGCAAAAAAGATCCGCCTCGGCTCGCAAATTTACCTCGACATCAACAATGTAACCATACCAACTGACAATGGAACCACCCAGATTGATCACGTCATCCCCGGGATTTCTGACTGGAAGCGTGGGAGAAGGAGGCCATTTGAATATGATAAACGCTTATGCGAAAATCAGATGAAAAGATGAGAGTTTATGGTAAGGAGAAGTTTGGGCCGATCATTCCGGTCGTGTCCTTTAATGATATTGAGGAACCTATTCAATATGTGGTTCAGTCAAACTACGGCCAACAACTCAGCATGTTTGGAAGCGATCCGGGTGTCATTGCAAACCTAGTTGATCCCCTGGTCAAACAGGTGTGTGGGCTGAACCTAAATAGCCAATGTCAACGAGGGCCGGATACGTTCCCCTTCACCGGGGAAAAAGACTCTGCTGAAGGAACGCTTTCTGTTTCGGACGCCCTCCGTGTGTTTTCCATCAGAACCCTTGTGGCTGCGAAGGCCATCGACATAAATAAAGCCATCATTACAAAGATCATGAGGGAGCGTAAGTCCAATTTTCTTGCTACTAATTTGATTTATTAAGCGGCATTTCACAGAGGAACTGTAGGATGGGTTGAGCCGTCTGACTGACTCACGGCCCTGAGTGCATCCAAGGGCAAAGCGAAACCCTTCAAAAACTAAAACCCCCAAAAGGAGGCCCCCTATGCTGAATTATAAAAACGTCAGGCCGGAGTTGGAAGAGATGGGTTTCAGGAACCTGGCCACGATATACTGGAACGCAGGTACGCCTCATCTCTATGAGCAGATCATCAGGAGGCGGGAGGGGAATATCGCCCACTTAGGTCCTGTGGTTGTAAGGACAGGGCATCACGTGGGCCGATCCCCGAAAGACAGGTTCATTGTAAGAGAGCCGACAAGCATGGACAAAATCTGGTGGGGGAGCGTCAATCAGGGTATTGAAGAGGCGCATTTTACAAACCTTTTTTACCGTTTACTCGCTTACTTCCAGAGTAAGGACATGTTCATTCAGGACTGTTATGCCGGGGCTGAACCTGAGCACTGCATTCCCATCCGAATTATGACAGAAAGGGCCTGGCACAGCCTATTTGCGAGGAACATGTTTATTCAGGTGAAATCAAATAAGGAGGCTGATGAGCACAAACCGGAATTTACCGTGATCAATGTGCCCAGATTTCATGCGATCCCCGAACTGGACGGTATCCACTCCGAAGCTTTTATTTTGATTCACCTTGGCAAAAAAATCGTACTGATCGGCGGAACCAGTTATGCGGGTGAAATCAAGAAGTCGGTATTCACCATGTTGAACTATTTCTATCCGCAAGAGTCGGTCCTCTCCATGCATTGTTCCGCCAATTTTGGGGATCGGGACGACCCGGCCATATTCTTCGGGCTTTCCGGCACGGGGAAAACCACGCTTTCAGCAGACCCCGATCGGACGCTGATCGGTGACGATGAACACGGGTGGAGTGAAAAGGGTATCTTCAACTTCGAAGGAGGCTGCTATGCCAAGGTGATCAAACTTTCCCGAGAGGCCGAGCCTGATATCTATGAGTGTACCAGGCGGTTTGGTACCATTTTAGAAAACGTGACCCTGGATAACAATTCAAGGCGATTGGACCTTGACGATGCGTCTCTTACGGAAAACACCCGGGCGGCCTATCCCATTTCTCATATTCCAAGTGCATTTCGCGGGGGCACATGCGGGCATCCGCAGAATGTGATCATGCTGACCTGTGATGCTTTCGGGGTTATGCCCCCCGTAGCCAAGCTCACGCCGGAGCAGGCTGTTTATCATTTTCTGAATGGATATTCCGCCAAAGTGGCTGGAACCGAGTTGGGCGTGAAAGAGCCCCAGGCCACGTTTAGCGCCTGTTTCGGCGCCCCTTTTATGGCACTGCCCCCTACGGTTTATGCAACGCTCTTCATGAAAAAAATCCAAACCCATAACGCCAAATGCTGGTTTGTGAACACCGGATGGGTGGGTAAGCCCTATGGTGAGGGAGATCGAATCAGAATCGCGTACTCAAGGGCGATTATTAAAAACATTCTCAACGGTGCCCTGGAAAAAGGAGAATTTCTGAGGGACCCCTTGTTCGGGTTTCAAATTCCCAAAACCTGTGAAGGGGTGCCTCAAGAGATTTTGAATGCGGCCTTGGTTAGTGGCGACAGAGCCAAGTATGAGGAAAGGGCCAAGAAACTGGCAAAAGACTTCAAAGAAAATTTCAAACAGTTCGAGAGGGAGGCCCCAAAAGAAGTATCCGCTGCGATGCCATAGGATAAATGTAACGGTTTAGTCCCTTTCTCCCCGAGGAACCGCGAGCCCATCTACCTCCAGAGTGCAGGGGAGGCCCGAAAGACAGGTATTGCGCATTATGTCTGCGTGAATGTCTTGGCGTCAGCTCGAGTTGTTATAGAGCGCCGCCTGCGCAGTGGCAGCATCGGTAGTGAGGAGGGTCTTGAGGAATGTGAGGGGGTGAACGCCCTGCCTTCTGGCCGTCTGGAGCAGGCTGGGAATAATGCTGTGAGACCTAAATCTGGGTAGCGGGGTCACATCTTGACGGGCTGTTGCCCAAACTGCACTGAGGCACTCTAGGGGGAGATTGGGGACATCCTTGGAGTAAAAAACTGAGCTTTCCCCAGTCCATCAATACTTATAATAGACCATCACACCATGCTCTTGGAAATAACCTCGAGCCAATTCACTCCTAGACCCGCATCCTGACCTTTCTAGCGAATCACTTGTAATAAGGCTGGCTCGCGGTAGCCATAATCGTCACCGGCGGCGGGACCTGTGATCAGCCCTAGTAGGGAGGCGAAAGGGAGCGATATTGACAAGTAAGGGCTATTTGCCTATTATCAAATCACATCTCTATTGAGAGGAATGGCTATGGACAGCCTAGATCGAATCGAACTCAACCCCAGAGTCTGTGGCGGGAAGCCAGTGATAAAAGGAACCCGCATCCCTGTATCGGTGATCCTGGAGCGGATTGCCGATAATGAACACTGGGATAGCATTCTCAGAGCCTACCCGGAGCTGCACAGGGAAGACATCCAAGCAGCTCTCCTCTATGCGCGCGCGTCCTTGGACCACACAGAGGTGAGAGCTGCCGGTGCCTGATCCCCACAAGCTTTATGTTGATCAAATGTTTGGAACAGAAGTCGCCGAAGCTCTTCGCAGCGAAGGGCATGATGTTGTTCGCGCGTTTGAAGTGGCTCAAAGTCGAGCGGATGACGCGGAAATACTGCAAAAGGCTATAGCTGATAATCGGATTCTGATAACCCTGGATGAGCATTTCGGTGATTGGGTAATTCTTCCACTGAGCTCTCACCCTGGTGTCATCCGGATCAAAGTCCATCCGACAACTTCCAAAAACGTCTTGGCGCTTCTGGTCCCATTCCTAAGCGATTGCAAACCACATCAGTTCAAAGATCATCTCGTCATTTTGTCTGCAAGACGTGCTAAGTGGATTCACACTGTTTGAGAAACAGGGGTCCGCGGCACGTCCTTAAGTAGTAGAAGCTTTCACTAGGGAGGGGACCATGTCTCTGGAAGACCAATTCAGCCTAGCACAGGAACGAGTGAACAAACTCTCCCGCCGACCTTCAGACCAGCAGCTGCTCGAGCTTTACAGCCTTTACAAGCAGGCCACCAAGGGCGACGTAACCACCAACCGTCCAGGAGGATTTGATTTCAAGGGGCGAGCGAAGTGGGATGCGTGGAAGCAGCGTGAGGGCATGTCCCGCGAGGAAGCCATACGCCGGTACGTTGACCTCGTAGAGCGCCTAGAAGGCGAGTATGCCTGATGCAGATCAGGTGGCGAGTGGGGTCTGGGTCGGCCCACGGTAACAAATTGAAATGGTTTGAGAAGGCATAGAAAATGAGCCCCGAATGGGGCTGATAAGCACTTTATTGACCCCGAAATGAGCGTTTTAGGAATTCAGCGGTAGAGGTTTTCGGTTGTTAGGAGGAGAATGGACTTAGAAGAACTCGAGAGGAAAGTCATTGAATTCAGGGATGCTCGGGATTGGGCTCAGTACCACAATCCCAAGGATCTGGCTATCTCCTTAATGTTAGAAACGGCAGAGTTGCTTGAGGTATTTCAGTGGAAAGACGCTGGAGAGGTGGAACAAACAAAGGTGATGGAGAAACTCGAAGAAGGGTTCAAGAGGAAGTGGGCGATGTTCTCATTTATGCCCTGAACATGTGCCATGCATTCGGCTTCGATTCCGCGGAAGTGATATTAAAGAAACTGGAGATGAACGAGAAGAAATACCCTGTCGAAAAAGCAAAAGGCAGCGCGGAAAAGTACACAAAATATTGAGTTCTTTTGCTCCACAAACATCATCGCTGTGAGGCAGTGAAGTGAAGGGTTTTGTCGGCGTCACAGACAATGACTGGTTCTCCTTTCCCTCCCAACAGGCGGAGATCGCCGAAGTCAATTTCTGGCAGCCCGGCGGGCGAACGCAATTTCGCAGCCTGCGTCCTGGCGAGCCTTTCTTATTCAAACTACACTCCCCACTTAACTTCATTGTTGGTGGCGGGTTTTTCGTACACAGTACAAATCTCCCTGTGAGTCTCGCATGGTCCGCGTTTGGAATCAAGAATGGAATCCTGCGCCTAGGGGGGCTGGGGTCGGGCCACGGTAACAATTTGAAATGGATCGAGAAGGCATTGAATATGAGGCCAAAACAGGACCTATAAGTGCTTTTTTGACCTCGAAATGAGCCTCGTAAGATCCAAGGGGTTTTTCGGTTAGAGTGCGATGAAAAAGCTGGGGTGAAAGGCATGTCCTTTATCTCATCCATCAAGGGCTGGGTCGGCGAAATGCAGGGAACTCTTGCAGCGAAGATCCAGCTCGACTCACAAATTTATCGATCCATCAACAATGTCACCATACCTACACCCAATGGGACCACTCAGATTGATCACGTTATCGTCTCCAAGTATGGGATTTTTGTTGTTGAAACGAAGAATATCAAGGGCTGGATCTATGGCGAGGAGAAGCAGGCTCAGTGGACGCAGGTGCTTTATGGCAAGAAATACCGATTCCAGAATCCCCTCTTGCAAAACTACCGGCACAGCAAGGCCATGGCTGAGTTCCTCGGGATAGAGCATTCCAAGATACATTCCGTCGTCATGTTCTGGAGTGATTGTGAGTTCAAGACTCCCATGCCTTCGAATGTCCTCGATCGCGGGTATAGTGCCCACATCAAGAGTAAAGAGGAAGTTCTCTTCACAGACGAAGAAGTGAATGAGATCTATGAAGCGATCAAAACTGGGATGTTACCCAAAGGGTGGAGTACACGGCGACAGCATTTGAATTCACTAAAGGAGAGGTTCTCTGATAAGGCGACCTGCCCGAAGTGCGGTGGGGAGCTTGTTCTGAGGACAGGCAGAAAAGGAGCCAATGCGGGCAAGCAGTTTTATGGGTGCAGCCGGTTCCCGTCTTGCCGTTATGTGCGCGACGTGGAGGCCAAGTCTTAGCCCAATAAAACGAGGGCCTTAATTGTAATCTGAATCTGGGGTCGGGCAGGGTAACACAATGAAGAAGAGTTCTAACAAAAGCTGAAAGAGGTCCGGCTGGAGTACGACGCTGCGAACACCTGGTAAGGCATGATCAAGAAAATCATTTCAGGGGGACAGACTGGTGCAGATCAAGCGGCTCTTGATATCGCTATCGAGTTGGGCATCCCCCACGGAGGGTGGATTCCAAAAGGAAGGAAGACTGAAGTCGGTCCTCTTCCCGCAAAATATCAGCTCAAGGAGATGCCTACTGCTGAGTATCTAAAAAGGACTGAGCAAAACGTCATAGACTCGGATGGAACTCTGATCATTACGCACGGTGAACTGAAAGGCGGGACAGAATACGCCGCGAAGATGGCGTTGAAACACAATAAACCCTGGATGCATATTGACGCTGATGAACTCTCAGTTGAGGCTGCCGTTCAGATAATCAGGGCTTGGATCAGCGGGAATGAAGTAGCAGTTCTGAATGTGGGAGGGCCGAGAGCCAGCGAAGATCCAAGGATATATTCAACGGCAGGGAGTTTAATTAGGACTTTGGCTGTCTTGGCTATGGTCGGACCATGATGATGATTTGAAATTATGTCATCCATCGTGTAACTGATGCGATGGAAGATCCCGTCCTATACATGGAGGAGGAAAAGATGCCGTATTTTCTCAGCCCGAAGGTGATATACGGAAAAGGTGCCCTCAAAAGGCTTTCTGCTGAGCTGGAGGGCAAAGGCAAGCGCGCCGCGCTCATTACGGATCGTATTCTGAAGGAAAAATCCACCGAACTGGTTGAAAGCCTCAGGGCAGCTGGATATGAAGTCACGCTATGGGATGGGGTGGAAGCCGATCCCACCTTGGATATCAGCCTTGAAGCAAGCCGGTTTCTCCTCGATTCCAATCCCCAGTGGGTGATTGGGTTCGGCGGAGGATCGGCCATAGACACGGCAAAGGCCGCTTGGGTGCTCTATGAGAGGCCGGACCTGGCTGCTGGAGATCTGACCAAGTCGATTCTACCCAAGGTCAAGCTGAATCTGCGCCAAAAAGCACGGTTTGTGGCTGTGCCGACGACAAGCGGCACAGGGGCGGATGTGACCTGGGTGGCCGTGCTTACCGACCGAGCCATGAACCGGAAAATCGTCTTCGCCCATAATGACATTGTCCCGGATCTGTCCGTCCTGGAGACCGACCTGACCCTTGCCTTGCCGAGGGACTTGACAGCCAGTACCGGTCTTGACGTTATCGCTCATGCCGTGGACGGATATACATCCAGGCAACAGAACGATTTCAGTGATGGTCCCTGCCTGCAAGCCGTGAAAATGGCTATGGACTGGCTTCCCGTGGTCTGCCGTGACGGCTCGAATCTTAGGGCAAGGGAGAAAATGCAGAATGCCGCCACGATCGCAGGCCTGGGTTTCGGTAATAGCAATACCGGCCTATCCCATGCGCTGGGCCATTCGGCCGGCGCGGTCTTCCACCTTT